>CAZAMS010000222.1:0-12213 GCA_964486305.1 uncultured Aestuariivirga sp. | reverse complement strand
GCGTGTGGCCCTGGCCCGTGCCTTGGCAAGGCAACCAAAAGTACTTCTTCTTGATGAACCGCTCGGCGCCCTCGACAAGAAATTGCGCGAGCACACCCAATTTGAAATCATGAATATTCAGGAAAAGACTGGAATTACTTTTGTTGTTGTCACCCATGACCAGGAAGAAGCGATGACCCTTTCCACCCGCATCGCCGTCATGGACAAGGGCATCATCCGCCAGACCGGCACGCCCACCGAAATTTATGAATTTCCCAAGACCAAATTTGTCGCCGACTTTATTGGTTCGATCAACCAGTTTGCCGGCACCGTCAAGTCCGTGACCAAGGATAAGGCCGTCATCGCCTGCGCCGAGTGGGGAGGCGAGATAAGCGTTGATCGCGATGCCGCGGTTGACGTGGGCCAAATGGTATCCGTGGCCATCCGGCCGGAAAAAATCGCGATCGACAAGAAAACGCCGGCCAAGGGCCTCAATGCGGTTGAAGGCAAGGTCATTGATCTCGGTTACTTCGGCAAGGATTCGCTCTACCGCGTCAAGCTTCCCTCGCAGGCGCTGGTCCGCGTCAACCGGGTGAATGACCAGCGCGGCCGCGAAACCGAACGCGTCGCCCAATGGGAAGACAAGGTCTGGCTTTCCTTTGAACCGTCAGCCGCAATTCTCTTGAAGGATTAGCCCATGGCAGGTGTCGCTCCGCAGAAATCCGGGACCGTGCCGCAGGAACGCGAACTGCCCGGCGGCAAGACCGGCTTTCGCAACTGGCTTGACCGCGAGGCCTGGAGCGACATCATTATTGTCACGCCCTATATCTGGCTCCTTCTGTTTTTCGTTGTCCCGTTCTTCATCATTGTTGCCATGAGCCTAGCGCAATCGGTGATCGCCCAGCCGCCTTTCAGGTTTTACGAAACCTGGCCGTACGTCACCTTTGAAAACTTTACCCGGCTCTTTTCCGATTATGTCTATCTCCGGGGCTATCTCACCTCGCTCCGCAATGCGTTGATTGCAACGGGCCTGTGCCTGCTCCTCGGCTACCCCATGGCTCTGGGCATCGCGCGCGCCAAAGGCGCCTGGCGCAATATCCTGCTGCTCCTTGTCATCCTGCCATTCTGGACCTCATTCCTGCTGCGCGTCTATGCCTGGATCGGCATGATGGGCAGCAACAGCTGGTTCAACCGGTGGCTCACCTCAATCATCAATGTGTTCCTGCCGGCGGGTTCGGAATTCAATTCAATCCCCATGATGAATTCGAACTTCGCCGTTATTCTTGTCGTGGTCTATTCCTACCTGCCCTTCATGATCCTGCCGCTCTTTGCCAATCTGGAAAAACTTGACTACACCCTGAATGAGGCGGCGATGGACTTGGGCTCCAAACCCATTCAGGTGTTCAGGGATGTAACGCTGCCGCTCTCCATGCCAGGGATTATCGCGGGCTCCCTTTTGGTTTTTATTCCGGCGACGGGTGAACTGGTCATTCCAAGTCTTGTAGGCAATGCCGCCGATCCGATGATTGGCCGTGTGATCAATGACGAGTTCTCGCTCAACCGCCACTGGCCCATGGCGTCGACCATTGCCGTTGCCCTTCTCATGCTGCTGGTTGTTCCCATCATGCTCTATAACAAGATGCAGGAAAAATCGGCGGAGGGGACAAAATAATGCGCCAGCGCTCCACCTTTCTCTTCTCCTGCCTGTGTTTTGGCTTTGCCTTCTTTTACATCCCCATCATTTCGATGATCATCTTCTCCTTCAACAAGTCGCGGCTTGCGACAGTGTGGGGCGGATTCTCGGTTGAGTGGTACTTCAAGCTTTTCAAGAATGCCCAGATCATCAAGGCGGCTACCCTGTCGCTTGAGATTGCTGTTCTGAGCGCAACTTTTGCAACTATCCTCGGCACCATGGCTGGCATGGCGCTCGCCAGGTTTTCTAGGTTCCGCGGCCGCACGCTGTTTTCCGGGCTGGTATCCGCCCCACTCATCATGCCGGAAGTTATTACCGGCGTTTCCCTGCTCCTGCTGTTTGTCTTTATGGAACGCTATTTCGGCTGGCCAGCAAAGCGCGGCTTCACCACCGTCACCATCGCCCACACGACCTTTGCCCTGTCCTATGTGGCCGTAATCATCCAGTCGCGGCTCCAGTCCATGGATGTGTCATTGGAGGAGGCCGCCATGGATTTGGGTTCCAAGCCCTGGCAGGTACTATTTGACGTGACCCTGCCGATCATAGCACCCGCCATGATTTCCGGCTGGCTTCTTGCTTTCACCATTTCATTGGATGATGTGGTGATTACCAACTTCACCACGGGCCCGGGTGCCACGACGCTTCCGATTCTCATCTGGGGAAAGGTGAAACTTGGCGTGACGCCTGATATCAATGCGCTGGCAACCCTGATTGTCCTTGTAGTCAGCATTGGCGTTGGGCTCGCCGGCTATCTCATGTACCGCAGCGAAAAGAAGCGCGAGCGCGATATTCAGATAGCACTCGCTGCCAACAAGTGAAATCTAGTCATTGCTGCTGACGAGTTTTGGTTTTGCGTCCGCCAGTTTGGCAGGCTCTTCCACATCAAGGCTTTCGATGCGAAGCCCGCGCTTGACGATTTTTTCCGCCGATAGTGAAAGCTTTTCCAAATCGGAATTTGCATTGCCGAAATGTTTTTGCAGGTCGCCGACGCGCTCCTTGAGCCGCCCCACATCTTCCAGCAACCGCATGACCTCGATCTTGATCACATGGGCCTGCTCGCGCATGGCCGAATCCTTGAATATAGCCTGCATGGTCTGGATGAGCAGCATCAGCACATTGGGCGAGGCTATGATGACGCGCGCCCGGTGCGCCTTCTGGATGATGTCTTCAAATTTCTCGTGCAGGTCCGCATAAATAGATTCAGACGGCACAAACATGATGGCCGTCTCATGGGTCTCACCCGTGATCAGGTATTTCTCGGCAATGTCTTTCACATGCTTTGAAACATCGCTCCGCAGCCGCGCTTCAGCTGCGCGAATATCGCCTTCGCCCTTCGCCTCCCGCAAGGTGTTGAAAGCTTCCAGCGGAAATTTTGCATCAATGACAAGGCGCAGTTCGGAATCCGGCAGGCTGATGAGGCAATCGGGCCGCATGCCGTTCGTGAGGGTGGGTTGAAAGGCATAGGCCCTGGCGTGAAGCCCGTCACGCACGATGGCCTCCATGCGCCCCTGGCCATAGGCGCCGCGTGCCTGCTTATTGGAGAGAATGTCCTTGAGCGAGATCATCTCGGTGGAAAGTGATGTCAGGTTCTTTTGGGCCGCGTCGATGACCGCCAGCCGCTCATAGAGATGGGTAAGCGATTGCGTGGTGCGTTCCGCCTGGTCATTGAGGCCAAGGCCAATGCGCTGCCCCACATGATCCAGCCGCTCGTCGAGGGTGCGGGTGAGATGGGCCTGCGCCCCTTGCGATTGATCGGCAAAATTGCGCAGCGTTCCCGCCATCTCGGCCAGGCGGTATTCCAGTTCCGACGCCCTCCGCATGGTTTCGAGGGTTTCACTCTTCCGGTTGCGCTGCGCCCGCCACGTCACAATCAAGGTGACGAGGATAAGAACTAGGGCCAAGGCCGCACCCGCCAGCAAAACGTCAAGCAGCGTGAAGGCCTGGGACCCGATTAGAAGGATGACTTGATTGAGTTGCATGAAAGTCTTCTAGCGCGATTCGCGCCATGCAATAAGAAGCGTGGCCCGTCCACACTCAACTAAGCATGGACGGGCCCTTGACCCGCACAACTCGGGACGGCGACAGGAGCCGCACAGGTCAACTCGCTCACAAACAGGGGTAGCGTATTAGGTTCCCGAAACTTTTCCCTCTCAAGAACCAGCTTTTTAGGCTGGCTAATCCCCGCTGGATTGAGTGTGAGACTGGCTTTCGATCATGGCCTCAAGACGGGCAGAACGGGGCAATGGGCGGGCAAGATTGCGGCGGGATCAAGGTCACAGCCATACAAGAGAACCCTGAAGAAACAGTAATAATGTTTAGAAACAATCGTTTAATGGACGCTCTTAGAAGCAAGGCCCGGCATCATAACTGATTCAATAAAATCATTGTGCTGGGAAAAATAAATTCCAAATCCGCGGCTCAGGCCGAATACAAAATCCTTGAATACCTTGTTCATAGTGACCTCCTTATAGCACATTTTCTCGGTTGCTGCGTGCTATGCCATTGAAATATGAACAAAATACAGAGATTCAAGTGCAGGAAGCATGGCTCAGCTATGCGCAACCCGCATGGCGAATCGGTCCGTCGCCCGAATCAGAGCGTCGGTGATTCCTGGCTCCGTCGCTGTATGGCCCGCATCGGGGACAATTTCAAAGTCGGCTTCGGGCCAGGCCTTGTGCAGGGCCCAGGCAGTTTCCGCCGGAGTGACCACATCATAACGGCCCTGAATAATAATCCCGGGCAGCCCCCGGAGTTTGGCTGCCTCGGCGAGGAGCTGATCATCGTTCGCGAAGAAGCCCCTGTTGACGAAGTAGTGGCACTCGATGCGGCCAAACGCCAAGGCAAAGGCATCATTGCCAAACTCAATCACAAGCTTGGGATTGGGGCGCAGCGAAAGCGTGCTGGCTTCCCACTGGCTCCAGGCCTTGGCGCAGGCTAATTGTTCGGCGACGTCGTGGCCGGTCAGGCGCCTATGATAGGCGGCAACGAGATCATCACGCTCATTGGCTGGGATGGGTGCCACATAGGCCTCCCAGGCATCGGGAAACAGCGCACTGGCACCTTCCTGATAGAACCATCTGATTTCGCGTTTGCGCACCGTGAAAATGCCACGCAAAATGAGCTCGTTCACGCGCTCCGAGTGCTTTTGCGCATAAGCCAAGGCCAGTGTCGAGCCCCACGAGCCTCCCAGCACCTGCCATTTTTCAATTCCAATATGGCTGCGCAGCGCTTCCATGTCGGCCACCAGATGCCATGTCGTATTCTCGCGCAGTTCCGCACTGGGCGTGGATTGCCCGCAGCCCCGCTGGTCAAAAGGAATAATGCGGTAAAGCTTGGGATCATGCAGGCGGCGCAGGAAAGGCGAAATGCCGCCACCGGGACCGCCGTGTGATACCACAACGGGCTTGCCGTCCGGGCTGCCGCATTCCTCGTAGTAAATTTCATGGAGGTCTGAAACGCGAAGCCGACCGCGGGCATAGGGCTGCAGCTCCGGATAAAACTCTCGCATTTTAGAGCGTCTGGTAGCGCGCGATTGCCGAACGCTCGAGGGCAGCTGTTGTCAGCTTATCAAGCCCCAGGGTGTCACGCAGGATTGCCAGGAAGCGCAATTCCTCCTTGCCCACCGCCAGATCCGCGGCCGCTACCTCAACAGCAAGGGCGTAGGCCGTTTCCCGCAACTTGGGAGAAAGCTGGTCGCGCGCCAGACCCAACACAGTCGTGAGGCCTTCCGGTTCCTGCAGCATCTCGCCGCATTCCTGCGCCACGGTAGTCAGTCGCGCGTTGTCAAAATTCTTGAAGATCGGCAGGCTCTTCACCACCCGGCCGATCTCTTTCAGCTCGGTCGCGTTGATCTTTCCTTCCACGCCCGACATGGTGACCATGACATAGATAAGCGCCTGTTCCGTACTGATCGTGCCGGGCATGTATTTCTCCAAGTTTTGCAAGTTGGCTAGCGGTTGGCTGGGCTTTTGTCGAGTGAAACTGCGGTAAACTCTTTCACCCGCTCGATCGCCTCAACCAGCCCGACCCGTTCCACCGCCAACCCCGGAGGAAACGCTGTTGTAAAGCGCGAGGCCAGCCGCGGATCGAGAATGACAAAGCAGCCCCGGTCATTCTCGCTGCGGATCAGGCGGCCAAAGGCCTGCCGCAGGCGCAGGCGCACCACCATGTCCGTATAGGCATTGCCGCCGAAGGTTTCCCTGCGGGCCCGTTCAAGAATTGTCGGCGTTCCCCAGGGCACCCGGTCCAATACGATCAGGCGCAACGAGTCACCCGGCACATCGACACCATCACGCACCGCATCGGTTCCGAGCAAACAGGCATCCCGCTCGGCGCGGAACATGTCAACCAAAGTTCCCGTATCCATGGGGTCAACATGCTGCGCGTAAAGCGACAGGCCCTTTTGCGCCAGCGGCACGCTCAAGCGCTTATGCACGGCGCGCAGCCGTGAGATCGCGGTAAACAGTCCCAAGGCCCCGCCACGGCTGGCCACAAATAATTCGCGGTAGGCGGCAGCGACCTGGTCCATGTCCTCGCGGTTCACGTCATTCACCACAAGCAGGCGGCAGGTGGCGGCATAGTCAAAGGGCGAGTCATAGCTCACCCGCTTTACCGGATAGGGCAGGTGGACAGCACCGGTGCGCATTTCCGCATTGGCCCAATCATCGGGCACATCGGGCGGGCGGTCCTTGAGGGTGGCCGAGGTAATGATGATGCCGTCGGCGTTCTTGAGCACGGCAAGCGCTAAAGGTTCCGTCGGATCAACCCAGTGGGAGTGCAGCCCCACATCCGCTTCGCGGCCCTGGATCTGATCAACCGCAAACCATTCGATGAAGAGCGGGTCCTTTGTTTCCATGAGCCGTCCAAGCATTTGGGTCCAGCCGCCCACCATCAATTCGCCGCGCTTCTTGAGCGAGCGCGACACCGCTTCAATGCGCCCCCGGTCGTAAGTTGAAAGTTCTTGCGCCTCGTCATCAAGCTTCTTGGCCAGAGCTTCGGCCAATTTATTCATCGGGCGCTTGAGATCATGCAGCGCCGTGGCCAGCTCTTCCGCCGCCTCCGCCAGGCCCCCAATGAGCGGCGCACAATCCGTCTCGATTGAATTGCCGGCATTCTGCTCGGCCCGGGCCAGAACCTGCTGGCGCACGAGGGAGAGGAAATGTTCGGCAACGCCCTCCGGCGTTCCTGCCTGCACCCGCCGCGTCCAGCCAGGTCCTGGCAAGGCGTAGGCCGATTGCAGGACCTTCTGCACCAGCTTTTCCGCCGTTTCATTATCGGCCACCAGATCACCGATGCGATCCACCAGGCCGCGTCCGCGCCGCCGTTCCGTTTCAGGCCCGCGCAGCCAGCGTCGGAGCTCTGCTGTTTCAAGCGCCGTGAGATGGCCGGAAAAGGCCGAGTCCGCCGCATCGAAGAGATGATGGCCTTCATCGAACACGATCCGCCGCAAACCACCGGGGGCTGCTTCCTCTTCTTCCGTCTCGGCAACGCCGAGGGCGTAATCAACTGCCGCCTGATTGAGAACCAGCGCGTGATTGGCGATGACGATGTCAGCCTTGCGGGCGGCCCGCGCGCTGCGCTCGAGGAAACATTTTTTGAAATGCGGGCAGGCCGAATAAATGCATTCGCCACGCCTGTCGGTGAGGCCAAGCAAGGAGGGCGAAAGGGCGCGCGCTTCATAGTCCAGGGCAACGTCGGAAAAGAGCGAGAGCAGCCACGAAGGAAAATCGCCGCCCACCATGTCGCCATCACGCGTGAACCGTGCCCAGCGCGCAATGAGGGCGCCGAGCAGGGCGCCGCGCGCATTTGTGCCGCCCAGCCTGCCAAAAGTTTCCTGCATATTGAGCAGGCAGAGATAATTTTCCCGGCCCTTGCGGATCACAATGCGGGTGCGCCGTTCTTCCGGATCGCCCACCAGCCGTGCGGTCTCTTGATCCAATTGGCGTTGAAGATTTTTGGTGTAGGTCGAGATCCACACCGGCGCATTGTTTTTCCTGGCCCACAGCCAGGCGGGCGCAAGGTAGCCCAGGGTTTTGCCAAGGCCTGTGCCGGCTTCCGCCAGCAGAATGTTGTTTTCGCTCTTCTTCTGCCGCGGCGCAAAGGCATGGGTGGCGGCTGCCGCATAATTTTTTTGTTGCGGACGCGGTTCCGAAAATTTCCCCAATACCTCATCCAAAAACTGCGTGGCTTCCTCCGGTGTCACCCCTTCATGCCGCCCCGGTGGCCGCACCCCATCATCTTCCCATTCCTCAATCCGGTCCCACACATTAAGGCCAGTTGCAAAAGTGCCGACATCAAGCTTGGGGTTGGCTTTGAGCAGTGCTGCCATCACTGGTTTTGCCCAGGGCCAATTTGTGCGCGCCAAATAATTTGCAATTTCAGCGGCTTCACGCGGAGCTGGATAATGGCGGTTACTTAAGCGCAACAAGAGCTCATCGGCCACGAGATATAGGGTTTCCAGATCATTGGCCAAGGGATCAAGCGCAAGGGACCGGGCAAAACCCGCAGGCGTTGGCGTGGCCATGCGGGCAGGGCAGACGAAGGCGAACAATTCTGCCACATCCAAATGCTTCTGCTCTTTGGCCGCCCGCGCCGCGCCCTTGGAAGCGCCCGCCGCATATGCCAAACGGTCAATCAGGAACGAGGCATGGCAAATGAGGTGAGGTCTTTGCCCCAGCAGGTTCAGCCCCTCGGCAGCCGTCGATCTTCCTGTCGGTGTCGCCAGTTCAACGCCCACAAGGACTGCCACATTTATGCCCTCAATCACACTATTTTGATTTTGTGAACCATCATTCATGCCCTCTCTTTAAGCAGCAAAAAGGAGTCCCGTCATGGACCAGAAATTCATCAACCTCTTTGATCGTTTCACCCACGGCGGCATGAACCGCCGTGAATTCATGGAAAAGCTCACCGTTCTTGCAGGCAGTACAACCGCTGCAACAGCTCTCCTGCCCATTCTTGAGAACAATTATGCCCATGCCGACATTTTGCCGGAAGGCGATCCGCGAATAATCAGCGAAACGCTGACCTATGCCGGAGGTGCCGGTTACTTTGTGAAGCCAAGTGCGGAAGGCAAATACCCCGGCGTTCTTGTCATTCATGAAAATCGCGGGCTCAATCCGCATATCAAGGATGTGGCGCGCCGCATGGCTGCCGAAGGCTTTGCCGCCCTGGCGCCAGATTATTTAAGCGAACTCGGCGGGACACCGGAGGATGCCGACAAGGCCCGCGACATGATTGGCACGCTGAAGCCGGAAGGCATTGCTACCTCATCCTCCGCCGCACTCGCCGCAGTGAAAGCCAACCCTGCCTCCAATGGCAAAGCAGGAGCCATGGGCTTTTGCTGGGGTGGCGGCACGGTGAATGCACTCGCCGTTGCCGATCCGGGTCTTGGCGCGGGCGTCGCCTATTATGGACGTCAGGCGGCCGATGCCGACGTGCCAAAAATCACGGCGCCCCTGCTTCTGCACTATGCGTCATTGGATGAGCGCATAAATGCAGGCATTGCCGCCTTTGAAACAGCCCTCAAGGCTGCAGGCAAGACCTATGAACTTCATATGTATGAAGGTGCCAACCACGCCTTCAATAACGACACCAATGCGGCGCGTTACAACAAGGATGTCGCAGAACTGGCCTGGAGCAGAACAGTTGCCTTTCTCAAAAAATATGTGAGCTAGGCGACTGCCGATTCATCTCGGGCGCTCATCTCCGCAAGGGCTGATTCCAACTCGGCCACTCTATCCCGGAGAGGTGCGACCATTGACAGGACCTGTGCCTGCGTGAAGCGCGGCGTGATATGCTGTGGGCAATTCCAGTCATAACCCTCGATGGTGATGACCATGCCGCGTTCAATGCGTGCGCCATAGTCAGGAACCTGAAGCCGCTCCAGCAATTTTCCTTCACCCGCCTCTATAAACCGCGCATGTCCCAGAAGCTTGAGGCGGGTCTGGTTGGGATAGTCCATGAAGAACAGGGAAACCCGGTCATCGCTCTGCAAATTGCCGACGCTCACATACTGGCGGTTTCCGGCGAAGTCGGCAAAGCCGATGGTTTTTTCATCAAGGATGCAGACAAAACCTGGCGGCCCGCCGCGATGCTGGATATATGGCCAACCTGTCTCGCTGACGGTTGCCATGTAAAAACTGTCACGTTCCGCAATAAAGGCCGCTTCGCGAGCGCCTAGCCTGTCGTGATGGACGTCGCCCTCTTCCAGGCGGGCATAGCTGCGGCGGCTGCCGTTACGCTCCTGCTCCTTCTTTACATTGGGCGTGAAGGCAATCTCTGCAAATTTGTGAGTCATGATCCTCTCCCGTCTGGATGACACCAACATAGGGTGTTCCGATAAATGAAATAATATCCGTTGAAGGCAATAGATTATTCCACTAAATGGAATTCATTATGGACCGCTTCCAGGAACTGCGCGTCTTTATCGCCGTGGCCGATTGCGGCGGCCTCGCCAAGGCTGCAGCTGTCATTCACGGCTCGCCGCCTGCCGTTACGCGCACCCTTGCGTCCCTCGAGGAACGCCTGGGCGTCCGTCTTTTTGACAGGACAACGCGAAGCCTTCGGCTTACCGAACCCGGTATGAAATTTCTTGACGAAGCACGCCGGATCCTCGGCGACCTTGAAACCGCCGAACAGGAAATAGCGGGCCAGTCGAATGTTGCGCGCGGCAACCTGACGATTACCACCTCGCTGACCTTTGGGCGCGCTATGCTGCAACCCATTGTCTCAGATTTCATCGACGCCAATCCGCACATCAATGTTTCGCTGCTGCTGTTTGACCGGGTGGTTGACCTCATCGACGAGGGCTTCGACCTTGCCGTGCGCATTGCCAATCTGCCGGATTCATCGCTGGTTTCAAGGCACGTGGGCGACGTGCGCCGCATGCTTGTCGCCAGTCCCGCCTATCTCTCCAAACGTGGGATCCCCAAGACGCCCGAAGATCTGAAAAGCCACGCGGTCATTGGCCAGACTGCACTGATGCCAAACCGGGAGTTGAGATATTTCAAGGCAGGCAAGCCTGCCCGCATCACGCTTCCCATAAGGTTTGAGATCAATGACGCACATGCTTGCATAAGTGCGGCGGAGCAGGGCAAGGGAATTACCATTGCCTTGTCCTATATGGTGGCCGATGCCCTTCGTGAAGGACGCCTTGTTCCCGTGCTCAATGAGTTTAGGCCGCCGCCGGTCCCGGTAAATCTCATCTACGCGCAGCGTCGCATCGTGGCGCCGAAGATCCGGGCATTCATCGACTTCGCCGCGCCAAGGCTGAGCGCCGCCCTGTCTGAAGGGCGGTTTATCCTCAAAGATTGACGAAGCCATCAGACATGCCTAACAACACGCGCGTGCATGAGACGTGCTCACTGGCAAAAGAGGTAAGACATGACTCCTGAAACCTATCGTTACGCATTTGTCATGCTGGCTGCGGGCATCGGCATTCCGGTTCTTGCCGCCCTCAATGCCCAGCTTGGCAACCGGATCGGCTCACCTGCCGCGGCTGCCACGATCCTGTTTGTCGTTGCGCTGTGCGCCACAACGGTAACACTGCTTCTGACCACGGGGGCAGCAGCGCTGGCCAGTGTGCCGACCCAGCCGAAACACCTGTTGCTTGCGGGCTTTCTGGTGGCGTTCTACGTGCTTTCAATAACTTGGATCGCGCCGCGTTTCGGCGTGGGCAACGCGATATTCTGCGTTCTGCTGGGCCAGCTCCTAGCGGCCTCGGTTATCGATCATTTCGGCCTGCTTGGTGCGGCGGTACGCCCTTTGAGTCTCGTGCGCGCCTCAGGCATCGGGCTGATGGCCCTGGGCGTCCTCCTCACCCAGCGCGCCTGAAAACGTGCCGCAAAGATTGACGAAGCCTTGCGACATGCCTAACAACGCCGGGCATTTGTCTGAATAACTTCGAGTGATCTCTATGACCGACCCCGTCCTTTCCGCCGCGGCTCTTGAAAGCCGTGCCTGGCCTTTCGAGGAAGCGCGGAAGCTTTTGGCGCGGATCAAGAAGAGCAAAACGCCGAAGACGGAAATCCTGTTTGAAACGGGATATGGCCCTTCAGGGCTTCCCCATATCGGCACCTTTGGCGAAGTGGCCCGCACCACCATGGTGCGCCGCGCCTTTGAAACCATGTCGGATATTCCAACCCGGCTTCTGTGTTTCTCCGATGACATGGACGGCATGCGCAAGATCCCCGACAATGTTCCGGACCGCAGTTTTCTTGAGCCGCATCTCCACAAGCCGCTCACCACCGTGCCCAATCCCTTTAGCGGCGATTATGAAAGCTTTGGCCACCACAACAACACCATGCTGCGCCGTTTCCTCGACACCTTTGGCTTCGACTATGAATTCGCCAGCGCCACGGAATATTACAAGGCGGGCAAGTTCGATGCCATGCTGCGCCGCGCCGCCGAGCGCTATGACGCCATCATGGCCGTCATGCTGCCGACGCTTGGCGAGGAGCGGCAGGCAACCTACAGCCCCTTTTTGCCGATCTCGCCCACCACCGGGCGGGTTCTTTATGTGCCGATGAAGGAAGTGGACG
>CAZAMS010000221.1:0-3183 GCA_964486305.1 uncultured Aestuariivirga sp. | reverse complement strand
AACAGCCGGCGAATGCCGGATATGGGTGATCGAGAACTCATCAAGCAACTCACGCAAAACACGCTCGCGTCTGGATTTGTCGGGCTCGACGAGCTCGAGTACAGCGCGAATATTGTCTTCAACCGAAAGTCCCCGGAAGATCGAGCTTTCCTGGGGCAGATAGCCGATTCCCAGCCTTGCGCGCTGGTACATCGGCAGATGGGTTATATCTGCCCCGTCAAGACTGATCGTACCCTGGTCGGCGGCAATCAGGCCGGTAATCATATAGAAAACCGTCGTCTTGCCAGCGCCATTGGGTCCGAGAAGACCTACGGCTTCACCACGCCTCAGGGTGAGTGTCACTCCACGCACAACGGGCCTTCGCTTATAGCTCTTGGCGAGCAAATGGGCGACGATCCCTTCGCGCGCAGGTTGGCCCTGAACCCGTGCACCTCCCTTGGGCGGTTGGCCCATGGAACGCGCATTCTTTGCCCGAAGTGGCGGATTTACCGCCCTTTCCGGACGCTGAATCCGTCCAACTTCACCGTTCTGCGTCACCTGATTACCGCCTATTTGTGTTAATATAGAATGAAGCCCATTATTTCGGAACAAAACTACCCTTTACGCGGCCGCCGGTCATGAGCGTCCGGTCCGTAGTGAGGTCAACACTGAGTTTTTCGCCCTGAAGCGTGGTCTTGCCTTCTACGAGTTTTACATGGCCGCCGACCACCAGGGTATTTGCCAAAACATCCATTTTTGCCCATTCGCCGGTGATCGTCTGTTTCCTGGTGGTGATGGTCACATTGCCGGTGGCATCCAGCTTGCTCACCTGCGATTTGCTGGTGCCGTCAGCCTGTTTAACGTCGGCGTAAAATACAGTCATGATATCGCTCCTGATGCGTTCGCCGTCGCGCACCGCATCAACCTTGCCCCTGAAAATGGCCTGCTTGTCCGCATCAATGATTTCCATTTCATTGGCTTCAACCTCAACGGGCAAGGGCACTTTTTCGGCGCTGCGCAGCGGTACTGCAATGAGGCCAAGGACGAAGGCTGAAACCATTAACGTTCGGATCATGGAGCATTGTCTCCCTTTTTTGAATCTTCCGTGAATCGGGCTTTTACGCCATTCAAGAACAATATGTTTTTCCCGTCGTTGCTTATTTGCAGGCCGTTTGCCGTTATGGTTCCCGAACCCATTTCAACCACGACAGGCACATCGGACACGAGATTTTTCTTCTCCATCACAATATGGGCCTTTTCCATGGTTGCCGTAAAACGGCCCGCCTCAACAATCCTGACTTTACCCTCCAGGTCCATCTCCCTGGCCTTTGAATCATAGAGGCCCCTATTGGAAAACACTTCGTAGGATTGACCTGAACCTCTTCGAAAAGTGCCGACAAGGTCTTCCATATGAACCAAATTTGCCACTTCCTTGTCTTGATAACCTTTTTTGGCGGCAATTACATAGGGTTGTTTTTCGTTGTCAAAACCCGCAATGCGTGAAAATGAGCCGGTAATCTGCTCGGGCATTTCAACCGTAAGGGGAACTGGCGCGGGTTTTGGCAGCAAGGCAGCAAAAAAGCCTGCCTGTATAAGAAATACAACAATCAGCCCCAAGCCGAGCGCAAAGGCTACCCAACTTAATACCGGGGCCAGGCGCGCGCGCCTCGCCGCAGCCTGCAGCAATCTATCCGTGTCACCGGTGTGGATCTCAGTGTGCGAAGACATCTTCTTCGGTCCACCCCGCCAGATCGAGTGCCGCCCGCGTGGGTACAAAGTCAAAGCAGGCCTTGGCCACTGCACGGCGGCCTTCGCGCTCCAGCATCTGGTCGAGACGCGCCTTCAACTCGTGAAGATAAAGCACATCCTGGGCCGCATATTGCTTTTGCGCATCGCTCAGCACATGGGCCCCCCAATCGGAGCTCTGCTGCTGTTTGTTCAATTCAATGCCGAGCAATTCCTTCACCAGATCCTTTAATCCGTGCCTGTCCGTATAGGTACGGGTGAGCCTCGAGGCCAGTTTGGTGCAGTAAAGCGGGAAGGTGTCGACAGCGAGATAGTGCTTGAGCACGGCCACGTCAAAACGGGCGAAGTGGAAAATCTTGGTGATCTTGGGATCGGTCAAAAGCGTCTTGAGATTGGGGGCGTTGTAAGTTGAGCGGTCAAGCTGCACAAGGTGGGCGTTGCCATCGCCGGAAGAAAGCTGCACGAGGCACAGCTTGTCGCGGCGCGGAAGAAGGCCAAGGGTTTCCGTATCTACGGCCACCGACGCGCCAAAATCCACGCCGGCAGGCAGGTCGCCCTTATAAAGTTTAATCGTCATTCCGCAGCCTTAACCTCGTATGCTTGATATGTGCTGAGGCTTACAAGACTGGGGGAAAATACTCAAGGCTTGGGGGAAGGTTCAATGCAGCTGCGCCAGACCAAGGTTGAGTGCCACCTGATGCAAACGCTTGTCGCGCGTCCACAACGGGGCATCGCTTAGGCTTGCCGATGCAAGAAGGTGAGCATCGACATAGCCAATGCCCGAACCCGCAAGACGGTGCCGGTCGATAAGTACAAGTACTTCCTCTTCAGAGGCTTTGGTAGCTAAAGGCAGTTTTACAAATTCACTTAGAACTTGCTTGCGTTGCCGCAAACTTCCCAATGCCAATTCGCCAATGACAAATGGGTGCGTCAATACTTGCTGTTTTTCGAGGAGGCGCGCTAAAATACCGTCATTCTTCCGCAAATGATCAATCCAAATCGACGTATCGGGCAGAATCATCCTGGTTTTGGCCTGCGCCTTGGCGCAGCTTTGGCATTTGGATCACTGCCACCCAAGGCGGCAAGCCTGCGGCCACTTTCACGCGCAATAAGAGATTTCAACGCTTCATGCACAAGCGCCGACTTTTCCTTCAGGCCCGTATATTCCTGAGCTTGAGCAACAAGTTCATCATCCAAGGCGATTGTGGTTCGCATGTTACAACTCCATTTAGGCACGAATATAGCATCATTTGATGCTAATTTCAATGCCTAGATAGACTTGGGTGCCATACACCGAGTTAGAAGGTGCCTAATTGTTCTAAGTGTCCGTCCGGAAAGTCATCGAGTCGCTTGAGTCGCTTGGCGCTTTCGTGAGTTGGCGCAAGTTGCCGAGAAAACCCACAGAACACTCGAATTGTCGGAATCTGGTCCTGTTTGTTTTCTGCACAAAACCCAAGC
>CAZAMS010000220.1:0-3800 GCA_964486305.1 uncultured Aestuariivirga sp. | reverse complement strand
CACGTTTGTGGATATCGCGGGGTTGGTGAAGGGCGCCTCCAAAGGCGAAGGCCTGGGCAACCAGTTCCTCGCCAATATCCGCGAAACCGACGCCATCGCCCATGTGGTGCGCTGCTTTGAGGATGGCGACATCACCCATGTTTCGGGCAAGATTGACCCCATCGCCGATATTGAAACGATAGAAACAGAATTGATGCTTGCCGACATGGATTCTCTCGAAAAGCGCGTTGCCGGCATCGAGAAAAAGGGCAAGCAGGGCGACAAAGAGTCCAAGGAAATTGCGGATTTGATGAACCGCGCTCTTGTCCTGCTTCGCGAAAGCAAACCCGCCCGATTGGTGGAACGCACCGCCGAAGAGGAAAAGACCTTCCGCGGCCTCGGCCTTCTCTCTTCAAAGCCTGTGCTTTTTGTCTGCAATGTCGAAGAAGCTTCAGCCGACAAGGGCAATGAATTTTCGCAAAAGGTTTTTGCCCGCGCCAGGGAAGAGAACGCCGTCGCCGTCGTCGTATCCGCCAAAATCGAAAGTGAAATCGCGGTTCTGCCGCTGGCCGACCAGAAGGATTACCTCGACGCCGTAGGCCTTGAGGAACCGGGCCTGAACCGCGTTATCCGAGCCGGCTACGACTTGCTGCATCTCGTGACCTACTTCACTGTCGGCCCCAAGGAAGCCCGGGCCTGGACCATTACCAGAGGCACCAAGGCGCCTGCCGCGGCTGGCGTCATTCACACGGATTTCGAAAAGGGTTTCATCCGCTCGGAAACCATCGCCTATGCCGATTACGTCAAAAACAACGGCGAAGTGGGCGCCAAGGAAGCCGGAAAATTCCGCCTGGAAGGCAAGGAGTATGTGGTCCTTGATGGCGATGTCATGCATTTCCGTTTCGCGAACTGACCATGTATAAACGCCCCATTGTTCCAGATAGTTTTGTTGTACCAGAGCGGCTGGAATGTGATGGTTTTCACCTTCGAATGCTGTCCGTTCATGACACCGTAAAGGATTTTGCAGCCGTTATGGATGCTGGAGAGCGTTTGGTTGCAGCCATGGAACCGGGGAGTGTCTGGCCGCGCGGTCTTACCATTGAAGAAAACCTCATCGACCTTGCATGGCATCACCGTGAATTCACAATTCGCCATTCATTTGCCTACACAGTGATGAATGACGATGAGAGCCGCTGCCTTGGGTGCTGCTACATCAATCCCAGTGACCGGGAGGCATTCGATGCGGTCGTATTTTACTGGGCGCGAGATATTGAGTTCGATGAAGAGTTGGGGAAGTCCGTTCGTGAGTTTGTCAAATCACGCTGGACGTTTGTGCGCGTGGCCTATCCCGGACGTGACATAACCTGGAGCAACTGGTGAACGAACTCCTGCACTTTGAAGATTTTAAAGTGGGGCAGGTGATTGACCTCGGCTCCTACGCCGTGACGGCGGAGGAAATCCGCGAGTTCGCCAGCGAGTTTGATCCCCAGCGCTTTCATCTTGACGAAGAAGCGGCCGAAGCCTCGCTTTTGGGTGGGCTTGCCGCAAGTGGCTGGCATGGGTGCGCCATGTTCATGCGGCTGCTCGCCGAAGGCTGGTTGAACAAAACAACCAGCATGGGTTCAAACGGTGTTCCGGAGGTGAAATGGCTGAAGCCGGTGTATGCAGGAGAGACACTTTCCGGTGCAGTAACCATCATCACAAAGCGGGTATCATTAAAACGTCCTGAAATGGGGATTTTTCAATGCCTGTTTGTGCTGGTCAATCAGGCTGGCGAGAAGAAGACCGAAATGACCGCCGTGGTCTTTATGCGAGTCAAAACAGCATGATAGGCCTTTTTCTTGAAGATATTGATGAGGGCCTGTCCGTTGATCTCGGCAGTTATCATTTCACCCGCGACAGCATTGTGAAATTTGCCAAGAAATATGACCCCCAGCCGTTTCATGTGGATGAGGAAGCTGGTTTGCGCGGGCCCTTCGGCAAGCTCTCGGCAAGTGGCTGGCATACCGCGTCAGGCTGGATGAAATGCTTTGTGGCAACCAACAACGCAGCGCGCAAGAAGCTGCTGGCCTTGGGAAAACTGTCGCCAGAAGTCGGGCCTTCGCCGGGATTCACCAATCTCAAATGGCTGAAACCGGTCTTTCCCGACGATACGGTGCACTATCGTTGTAGTGTAACGGGAAAGCGCGTGCTGGCAACACGGCCCCAATGGGGGTTGGTGTTTTCGCTGAACGAAGGCTTCAACCAAAGCGGTGATTTGGTGTTCAGCTTTGAAGGCAAGGTGCTGACGGCACGCCGTTAATGCCCGTCGAAAGACACCAAGGTGTGAACTTTCACATTCTTGGACCTGAGTTTTGCCGCGCCACCCAGTTCCGGCAAATCAATCACGAAAGCCGCCGCTACAACTTCGCCACCGGATTTGCGGATGAGGTCGATTGCGGCACCTGCGGTTCCGCCCGTTGCTATGAGGTCGTCGATTAACAGGATGCGGTCGCCTTCCTTGATGGCATCGGCATGGATCTCAATGGTATCGACGCCATATTCAAGGGCGTATTCCTGGCCGATGGTGCGGGAAGGCAACTTGCCTTTTTTGCGAATGGGAATGAAGCCGCGTCCGAGATTAGCGGCAACGGCCCCGCCTAAAATAAAACCGCGCGCTTCAATGCCTGCAACATAATCAATATCACCGCGCAAGAATGGCCAGACGAGTTCGTCTATGGTGGCGCGAAAGCCGTGGAGGTCAGCCAGCAAGGTTGTGATGTCGCGAAACATGATTCCTGGCTTGGGGTAATCGGGGATGGTGCGGATATAGCGCTTGATATCGAAGCCGTTGCGAAGGTCCATTGCTCTCTCCTTCTAGGGCCATTTCACCTGGGGTGGCATGGATGACAGGATGGAGTCCACATTGCCGCCGGTTTTCAAACCAAACAAGGTGCCGCGATCATAGAGAAGATTGAATTCAACATAGCGGCCGCGGCGGATGTGTTGTTCTTCCGTGTTACTTTCGGTCCACGGGGTGTTCATGTTCCGGCGGACGATTTCGGGGAAAACCTCCAAAAAAGCTGTGCCGACGGCTTTGACAAAGGCAAGGTCGGCTTCAAAGTTTTCCGTATTGAGGTAATCGAAGAAGATGCCGCCAATGCCGCGCGGCTCCTTGCGGTGGGGAAGGTAGAAATACTCATCGCACCATTTCTTGTATTTTTCATAGTCTGCAACGGGATGGGCAGTGCAGGCGGCCTTGAAGGCGGCGTGAAAGCTTTTCGCATCCGCATCTTCCTGAGTGCGTCGGCGGTCCAGAACCGGTGTGAGGTCCGCGCCGCCTCCGAACCAGGATTTCGACGTGACGACGTAGCGGCCACGACGGATTAGTTGTTCTTCGCGGTCCGTTTCGGTCCATGGGGTGTTCATGTTTTTACGGACTATCTCTGGAAATGCTTTTAAGAAAGTGGTGCTAACGGCTTTCACGAAGGCGAGATCAGCATCGAAATTTTCGGTGTTTAGATAATCAAAGAAGATGCCGCCAATGCCGCGTGGTTCCTTGCGGTGGGGGAGGTAGAAATACTCATCGCACCATTTCTTGTATTTCTCATAGTCGGCAATGGGATGGGCGTTGCAGGCGGCCTGGAAGGCGGCGTGAAAGCTTTTCGAGTCCGGATCTTCCTGATTGCGTCTGCGGTCCAGAACCGGTGTTAGGTCCGCTCCACCCCCGAACCAGGACTTCGACGTGACGACATAGCGGGTGTTCAGGTGAACGGCGGGGATGTTGGGATTCCAGAGATGGGCAATGAGTGAAATGCCCGAGGCCCAGAATTTTGGGTCTA
>CAZAMS010000219.1:0-8003 GCA_964486305.1 uncultured Aestuariivirga sp. | reverse complement strand
CGCGGCCACCCTCTGCCATTTCATCGAAACTGATGGTGTGGCTGCCTTCGGTGAAGACGGCGCAGGATTGCGGCCAGCGTGTGCCGGGCCAAATCAATTCAGCGGAAGCCGTGGCTGGATAATACATTGCCGTGTAGAGCGTGCCGTAACCACGCCCATAGTTCGTTTGATAGACGGGCGGCAGCATGAAGGCCTTGAGCATGGCTTCCGCGTCGATATTGTGGTTGAGGGCTGCGGTGAGCGCCTGTTCGCGTTCGACGGATCTTGTCGCGTCCGCATGGCGCTGCCATTCCACCTTGTGCTGGTGGTTGGTTGTAACGAAGCAGTTGACCACTTCGGCTTTGCGATCGGCACTCACGAAAACCGTAGCGTGATTTCCTTTCGCGTCCATAAGTGCAACCGTATAGGCCATGTGTACAGGGATGCGCTTCAGCATGGTAACGGCTTCTGAAACCGTTCGCGCAATTTCCAGAACGTAACGGAGCACGATGGGAATGCCGAAACCCTTGCCCGATGTGGTGCGCCCGCCGAAGGCGAGTGACACCGCAAGGCCATCCTCATTGATGCCGTCGAGCACGCCCCAGAGGCAATCGACAACGCCCAGAACGCGCTTGCCATTCAGCCGCGAGGCAAACCAGGTGCCCTCGATAAGTTGCGGGCTGTAATCATAATTGCGGATGAGAACCGGCGTGGGCCCTGCAACAATGGCCTGCGAACAACCGCCGACGTAAGTCGGCGGGCACCACATGGAGAGAAAGCGCGCTTCCAGATCGCCACCGCCCGCCATTTCAACAATCGCCTCATAGGCAGGCAGTAATTCCGGCATGTGGGCCTTCAGGGACTTGAGGCTCGCCAGATAGGTGGGGCGTGAACGAATGCCATCCCGCAAGAACCAGCGGCTATAGGCATGCCAGTGGCGGTCATAGACGGAGCGCCATTTCGGCCCCGGCCTGTCTTCGGCGATCGCTTCAAACACAATGTCCATCAAACCTACAATATCTTGAATGAACCCGCAGAGGGAGCCTCATCGCGCTGCGCCTCAACCAGAGGTTTTGCCGCATAGAGTTTCTTGATGCCGCGGATCCAGTTTCGCGCCCGGTCATTCAGATCGAAGTCATCACCCATGACGCGGCCACGGGTGATGAGAATGCCGAGGTCGGCCCCTTCGTAGCGGTAGTCGCCGGGGCCAGTAATGCGCAGGAAAAAGGCTTCGCGTTCCGATTCAATGGCCTGGCGGTCATAGTCAAAGCGGTCATAAGACACGGTGCCGTCAATCGCCATTTTGTAAACGCCGGTTGGTGGCGCGTTGGTGACGATATCCACGTTCTCGCTGGTCGATTTGATCACCAGCTGCGACCACGAATCGATGAATTCCTTCTGGGCCCAGCGGGCGTTCAGTTCCTCCACATCAATCTTGTATTTGAGGCCGCTGAATTCCATGAGGTGGAAGAGAAACAATGGTGCATCGGCATAGGCGAAGGCCGAGTGATTGGTGATCGAGCTTGCCCCGCAGATGCGCGGGTTGAGTTCGCCCAAGTAAACTTCGCCATCTTTCTCGTCGATGAGGAAATCCAGATCGAAATAACCGCGGTAGCCTTCCTTGATCAACTGGTTGCCGAAGCGATAGGCCATGTCGCGGGCCTTGTTGCGGATGCGCTCCGAAAATGCACCGGGGAAAATTTCATTGCCGCACCAGCCGCCCTTGTAGGGCGTCAGTTCCTTGCGGCCCACCACTTCGGTGAGCAGCGGCCCCACCAGCGTTCCCGAACGCGTGGCGCAGGCCTCCATGGTGGCGCCCCGGCACTTGATGCGCTTCATGATCTTTACTTCGCTTTCAGCAGCCAGCTCCTTGGCGTGGCGGGCATATTCCTGTTCGTTGGAAATGAAAAACGTCGTGTGGCCAGAATCGCCGAAGGCCGTCTGCACCACGAGATCCGTGCCGATCCCCGCCTTCCTAGCCGACGTCATCAACTGCTCAAAGGTCTTGGCGGGGCCAAGCGTATTGGGAACGGATGCCACCTTCGCCTTGTTGCCAATCCGCACGGTTTCCATCTTGTTGTCGCAGCGCTGGCGGAGCTTGGCTTTCGGAAACCACACCTCAAGGCCGATGTCCTTGCAGATCGATTCTGTCTCTTCATCGAACATCAGGAAAGTGGCTACGGGTTTGCCGCCGCGCCTTTCAACTTGGTCCACAACATCCTTGTGCTGGAGTAGGTAGTTGTTGATGTCCTCAATCGATTCAAATTCGGCGTGGGGCTGTCTGGAGGGAACAATCACCTTGGGGTGCCGGCCATCGAAGCAATCGATGTAGCTGATGAACTTGAAATTCCGCACCCATTGGTCAATGCCGAGCAGATTGAAATTAGTGGCCGAAATGAAATAAATCGGGCGCTCATTGCGGTGCATGACCACGCGAAGGTCCGAGACATTGCGGATGGTTTTGATTTGCATTTTCTCCCCTTAACTCACGCTTGCAGGCGCATGGTTTTATGTTTGACTTCGAGATAGGCGGACAGGCCCCAGGGGCCGAGCTCGCGGCCGATACCGCTGGCCTTGAAACCGCCCCAAGATGTTTCAACAAAGATTGTCTGCGGACTGTTGATCCAGACATGGCCCGCTTCCACCGCGTCGGCCACACGCTGGGCGTTTGCGGAATCACTGCTGACGATTGTGGCGACGAGGCCGAAGTCGCAATCATTGGCGAGTGCGATGGCTTCTTCTTCTTCATGTTCGAAGGTTTGTACGCAAAGCACGGGGCCAAAAATTTCTTCGCGCCAGAGCGGGCTTGATGATGGAACGTCAACGAAGATTGTGGGTTCGAGAAACCAGCCACGAATGATGCCACCGGGCTTGCCGCCACCCGCAATCAGGCGATGGCCCAGGGCCTTGCCCTTGGCAATGTAGTCCAGAACCTTGTCGTATTGGGCCTTGGTGGTAAGCGGCCCCATGGTGGTTGCGGGGTCAAGTGGGTCACCATGCTTCAAGCCTTTGGCCATTGCCACAACGTGCTCAAGAATGCGCGGGGCCACGGATTTCTCAATGACAAGTCTGGAGGTGGCCGAACACATCTGGCCCGCATTGTAGAATATGCCGCCGACAATGAGCTCGGCTGCAAGCCGTTGATCAGCATCGGCAAAGACGACGATGGGAGACTTACCACCAAGTTCGAGGCCAACGGATTTTGGTCCGGCGGAGGCCGCCTGCATCACGCGGGCGCCAACGCCATTGCTGCCGGTAAATGAAATTTTGGCCACGTCCGGGTGCATGGTCATGGCGGCACCGACGGTACCGAGGCCCGTGATGATATTGATGACGCCCGGTGGCAAATCGATGTCTGTAGAGATGCGGCCGAGTTCAAGCTCGACGATTGGCGTTATTTCAGAGGGTTTGAGAACCACGGTGCAGCCTGCTGCAAGGGCCGGGGCTACCTTCCACGAGGTTGTCACCAGCGGGAAATTCCACGGCACGATAAGGGCGGCAACACCCGCAGGTTCGAGACGCAGCTGTGAACGATAATTACTATCAGGAACAGAAACTTCACTATTCTGGCGCGCTTCAAGTTCGACAGCTTTCCCCGCATAGTATTCAAATGAGGCAGTTGCGTCAGCCATGTCCACCCGCGCTTCGGCCAAAGGCTTGCCGTTGTTGCGCGATGACAGCGTGGCCAGCTCTTCGGCTCTTTCACGCAATTTTGCGGCAATGGCTTTCAGGAAACGGCCACGTGCAGCACCGCCAATTTTCTTCCAGGCAGGCAGCGCGGCCTTGGCGGCAGCGACTGCTTTGTCAACATCGGCGGGCCCTCCGGCGGCAACGCGATGCAAAACCTCTTCCGTGCACGGATTGAACACGTCAATTGTGCCTGGTATCGATGGCTTCTGCCATGTGCCATTGATGAAGAGTTCACTCAACATCTCGCGCCTCACGCGGACAGTGCTTTGGCGAGCGGGGACTCGCTCCTGATCTCAATCAGGGTTGGAACATCCCGTGTGGCAGAGGCGCGCAATTCGGATTCAAGTGTTGCGAGGGTCTCGGGCCGTGATGCGGCACAGCCCATGGCTTTCGCCAAGCCGACAAATTCCGGCGTGTAAATATCAACGCCGATGGTTGGAATCTGGCGCTCAAGCATGAAGTTCTTGATCTCGCCATAGCCACTGTTGTTCCAGACAATGATGGCGACTGCAATTTTGGCTTCAACGGCAGAGGCCATTTCTGCATGGGAAAACTGCAATCCGCCATCGCCGATCAGGCAGATGACAGGGCGTTTTGGCGCCCCGAGTTTTGCGCCGAAGGCCGCAGGCAAACCGTAACCCAGCGTGCCGTAACCCGTGCTGGCATTGAAATAGGAGCGGGGCTGCGGGGCCTGATAGGTTTGGTTGGTGGCATAGACGGGTTCCGTCTGGTCGCCCGCCACGATCACATCGGGCAAGGCTTTAGTGACAATCTCCATCAGCTTTCCGTGCGTCCGGCAGGCTGGCCACAAGCCTTTCTGCACGGCCTCACGGATCGCCTTGGCGCGAACCGCCCCCGGCCGCGTGGTGGATTGTTTTTCATGTGTCAATGCCCCGAGTATGGCGGTGGCGGCAAGTTTTGCATCCGCCGTGATGGGAATAGCCGAGCGAACGCCCGTTGCCAGCATCAGGGGATCAACGTCAATACGGATTAGATCGCCAGTGATATGCAGGGGGCGCGGCTCCGGATACATTTCGGTTTCGCTAAATTCGGTGCCGATAGCCAGCACCGCATCGGCAGCGCCAAGTTCTTCAACAAGCGGCGGCATGCCGAGATTGCCTGCAAGCGAAAGCGCATGGCCGGGCGGCAGGATTCCCTTGCCATTTATGGTCATGAAGACGGGTGCATCGAGACGCTCGGCAATCAGGCGGATTTCGGAAGCCGCATCCGCGGCCCCGCCACCAGCGATAATCAAGGGCCGCTTTGCCTTGCGCAGGAGCGCCACCGCACGGGCGATACTGTCCGGGGCCGGAGCCACGCGCGACGGCAGGGACCAAGGTTCAGGGTTCTTGTCCTCGACCTCTGCAACGATGACATCAAGGGGGATTTCGATGTGAACCGGACCGGGCCTCTGGCTGTTGAACACGGCGAAAGCCTTGGCCAGGACATCCGGCAATTGCGCGGCATCGAGCAGCGTATGACTGAACACGGCAACACCGGCGGTCAGGCCCCTTTGTGACGGCAATTCATGCAAGCGCCCCTGCCCCATGCCAAGCGTTGCACGTTCATTGACGGCAGAAATCACCAGCATTGGAATTGAATCCGAAAAGGCCTGGCCCATGGCGGTTGAAATGTTGGTCATGCCGGGACCTGTCACGATGAAACACACGCCGGGCTTTCCGGTCACCCGCGCATAGCCATCGGCCATGAAGCCTGCACCCTGCTCATGGCGGGGCGTGATGTGGCGTATCTTGGTGGCGGGAAGGCCGCGATAGAGCTCAACCGTATGGACGCCTGGAATGCCGAAGATGATCTCGACGCCATAGGCTTCGAGCAGCCGGACCAGATATTCTCCACATGTCGCCATTTTCCTGGCTCCTCTCATCTTCTTTTCACGCCGGGCAGAACACAGAGCATTTCAAACAGCAGATTGGCCGCTGTGAGCGCCGTGTTACCCGATGGATCGTATGGCGGTGAAACTTCAACGAGATCGCAGCCCACCAGATTCATGCCCCAGCAGCCACGAATAATTTCGAGAGCTTGTATTGTTGTGAGGCCGCCGATTTCCGGCGTACCGGTTCCGGGCGCGAAGGCGGGGTCGAGACTGTCGATATCGAAGCTCAGGTAGACGGGGCCGTGTCCCATCTGCTTGCGCACTTCATCCATGAGAGGCGCGAGCGACTTGTGCCAGCAGTCCTCGGCCTGCACCACGCGGAAACCCTGTTGGCGCGGCCAATCGAAATCATCGGCGGCGTAACCTGTGGCGCGCAGGCCGATCTGGATGCAGCACTTGGTATCAAGCAGCCCATCCTCAACGGCGCGGCCGAACGGTGTGCCGTGGGCGATGGGTTCGCCGAACATGTGCTCGTTGATATCCGCATGGGCATCCACATGGATGAGGCCGACAGGTCCGTGTTTCTTGGCGATGGCGCGCAGGATCGGATAGGCAATGGTGTGATCACCGCCCAGCGTCATTGGCTTGCAACTTTCGCTGAGAATGGCGTCGTACGCGTTGGTGATAATGTCCATGCACTTCGGCAAGTTGAATGTATCAATCGCCACATCGCCGATGTCAGCCACCATCAGGCTGTCATAGGGAGCAGCCCGGGTTGCCATATTGTAGGGACGGATGAGGCAGGACTCGGCCCTGATCTGGCGGGGGCCATGGCGCGTGCCTGCACGGTTGGACGCGCCAATGTCGAGGGGGACGCCGACAAAGCAGGCGTCCAGTCCTTTGGCATTGGGCTGAGTGGGTAAGCGCATCATGGTGGCAGGGCCGCCGAAGCGGGGCATTTCATTGCCGCCAAGAGGTTGATTGAATTTACGGGTTGTCATGAGTATTGTCCTTGAAACAATTGCTGCGGGCCTCGCGACCTTATCCCACGAAACTTCGCGAGGCCATGGACGGCAATCGCCTAAGCCGCGTCCGCTTCACCGCGCGGCAGGATGATGCAGGGCACGGGTGAATTGCAGACGATCTTGCCGGAATTCGAGCCGAGGAAAACCCGCAAGATAGGACCAAGGCCGCTTGAGCCCACAACCATCACCTCGGCATCTTTCCAGGACAGTGAATCCATCGCCGTGCGCCAGGTCTTGCCATCACCTATGGCGCCGGCCACTTTTACCGGTGACGTCCAGTTCGCGATGACTTCAGCCTGGGCCGCATTTGCCTGCCGCTTCATCTGGTTGGAAACCAGATTTTCCGCACTATAGCCGGCACCGGTTGGATACATCTGCTTGTCGCGCACCACGAGGGTTGCCAGACGTAAGGGCGCGTTGAAGGATTCACACAGGCCGACGCTGCGGCGCGCCAGGTTGCTTGAGTCCTTGGCTCCCGAAAAGGCGCAGGTCACACGTTTGACGCGGGCCCGAGGGCCAGGGGAATAGCCCTTTGGTGCAAGTGCGACAGGAAGGGACGCACTGTGCAGGATGCCGGAGGTCACATTTCCTTCGGCAAACCGCCCGAGGGGTGCGGCGCGGGCCGAGCCCAGCACGACGCAATCGGCGCCCACATCGGATGCCGTCTGCAACAGGCCTTCGCGAGCGGAAGCAGCGCTACGCGAAATGAATTCCGCTGATATGCCTTTGCCTAGTGCTTCTCTCGCTTTGGCCAATGCCTTTTTGGCGTGCTGTTCGAGGAAGATTGCATATTCCGCATCAACCCGAGCCATGGAAGGGTGGCCCCAGGTTTCCGGGATCACATTGCAGACGACGATGCTGCCACCGCTGCTACGGACCAGGACGGCGGCAAGCGCCAAGGCCTCACGCCCGCCCTGATCAGGCGAAAATCCAACGAGATATTTCATGCCTTCGCTCCCACTGACTTTTCGAGCCTGGAATTGCGGGCGCTATAGGTGAAATAGAAGATCGCCGCGAAAACCAGCCAGACGCCGAAGAGTTTGAACGTCGTCGGGTTCAAGTTGTAGACTAGATAAAGGCTGGAAAGAATGCTGAGGATGGGCAGCACCGGATAGAAAGGCACCTTGAAGCCGCGCGGCATGTCGGGCCTGGTGCGGCGCAGGATCATCACGCCAGCAGACACCACCATGAAGGCCACAAGCGTTCCCATGCTGGTCAAATCCCACAGCACGGCATCGGGCACGAAGGCTGCGATGGCGCCCACAAACAGGGCTACAAAAATTGTGTTGAACACGGGCGTCATGGTGCGCGGGTTTACCCGGTGGAAGATTTCCGGGATCAGGCCATCGCGCGACATGGCAAACAGAATGCGGGTCTGGCCATAGAGCACCACGAGGGTTACGCTGAACACCGAGATCACCGCACCGGCAGCCAGAATGAGGGCTGGCCAGTCCGACCCCGTGATATTTTGCAGG
>CAZAMS010000218.1:0-2937 GCA_964486305.1 uncultured Aestuariivirga sp. | reverse complement strand
CAGGCGGCCATGGTTGATGAGGATTCGCTGGTTGTTACCTACAATGATTGGCGCGGCGAGCCCCGTTCACGCCACCAGAAAAAGGTCCAGGCCGCGGGCGAACAGGTAGGGGACTGTGTTGACTGCAATGCATGTGTGGCGGTGTGCCCCGCGGGCATCGACATCCGCGACGGCCAGCAGTTGGAGTGCATCACCTGCGCACTGTGCATCGATGCCTGTGACAGCGTGATGGAAAAGGTCGGTTCACCCAAGGGCCTCATCTCCTATTCAACGCTCAAAACCTATGATGCCCACAAGGCGGGCGGTCTGGCCGTCATCGGCTGGCGCTCCTTCCTGCGGCCCAGAACCTTCATCTATACTGCCATCTGGCTGGCCGTGGGCCTGGCCATGTTCTTCTCACTTTTGAACCGCGAACGGCTTGATGTCAGCGTTCTCAACGACCGGAACCCACTCTTCGTGAAGCTTTCGGATGGCAGTATCCGCAACGGCTTTACGGTCAAGATCCTGAACATGGAGCAGCGGCCCCGCAGCTTTGTTCTCAGCGCCGAGGGGCTTCCGGGTAGCACCATGACAATGACAGGTGGAGATGGCGAAGCACTGCGTGAGTTCACTGTTGACGTCGATGCGGACAAGCTTCGTGCCATTAAAGTCTATGTCGCTGCCTCTCCGCTTTTACTCAAGAGTGAGCAGACCCCCTTTGTATTCAAGGTTATGGAGAAGGCGACCGAGTCCACTCCTGAAACTCGAAGCATCCCTGCCATCTTCCACGCCCCGCCAAAGGAGACAACGCCATGACACGCACCTTCACGGGCTGGCATATGGCCGCCATCACCATTTCATTCTTTGCAATCATCGTTGCCGTCAATCTGACTTTGGCCTTCTTTGCCAGCACGAGTTGGACGGGCCTGGTGGTGGCCAACAGTTATGTTGCGAGCCAAAGGTTTAATCAGGATGCGGCGATCGGAAGACAGCAGCGGGCGCTGGGTTGGCAGATGAATCTCACCTTTAACCGCGGTCTCGCAAGAATCTCATTCCTTGATCGTGATAACCAGCCATTAGCGGGCCTTAGCATACGGGCAATCCTGCAACGGCCAACGGACGAGGCTGGAGACCAGAAGCTTCAGCTTCAGGAAAAAGGTGTTGGTATCTACTTGGCTCAAATGCCGATCAGCCGCGGCGGTTGGATCGCCGATATCACCGCGGAAAATTCCGGTCAAAAGCTGGTGCGTTTCGTGCAGCGCATCTTTGTGGAGTAGGGCGCCTGTCATGATGACCTGTTGTCCCGTTGGTCCCGCAATTGATGCCGTCACACTGTTTGCTGGCGATCTGGAGCCGTGGGTCACAACTCGGGCCGATGGAAGCCACGAGCTTGACCTTATCATTCCCGGCATTTGTTCGCCAGAGAGCATACCTGTCATCGAAGCTGCCCTTGAAAGGCTTCCAGGCCTTGCCTCCGCGCGGGTGAACTTCACGTGCAAACGGGTTGTTGCCATATGGAATGATCCCTCCTTCAAACCAGTCGGCATCACAGGAAAATTGAATGAGCTTGGATTTGTTTCGCGGCCCTTTGACCCCAGCCACTCGGGTCTCAAGACGGATGACGCGCAAAGCAGGCAGTTGCTTCGCGCCGTCGCCGTGTCCGGTTTTGCCGCAGCCAACATCATGCTGCTCTCGGTTTCCGTCTGGTCCGGAGCAGAGGGAAGCACCCGTGACCTGTTCCACTGGATTTCCGCTGGCATCGCGTTGCCCACTGTTGCCTATGCGGGCAGGCCCTTTTTCCGAAGTGCTATTCGCGCGCTGTCCTCAGGCCAGTTCAACATGGATGTTCCAATATCGCTCGCCGTCTGCCTCGCGTCGCTGATGAGCCTCTATGAAACCTTCAACCACGGCGAGGTTGCCTATTTCGATGCGTCGGTAACTCTGCTTTTCTTCCTGCTCACCGGCCGTTACCTTGACCATCTCATGCGCGCCCGCGCCCGCTCCGCCGTCTCGCAGCTCCTGTCACTTTCGGCCTCAAGCGCCATGGTTGAAGAGGCGGACGGCAGCACGCGCATCCTCGCCGCTACGGCGCTCCAGCCCCAGATGAAAATGCTGGTCGCGACGGGTGAGCGCCTTGCCGCCGATGGCGTAGTCGTCTCGGGCACAAGCGAAATTGATCGGTCATTGCTCACTGGCGAGAGCAATCCGGAAATGGTGGCCAAAGGCGCCATTGTTCACGCCGGCATGCTCAATCTCACAGGCCCCCTGTCAGTTGATGTAACCGCTGCCGGGCAGGATACATTCCTTGCCGAAATCATCCGTCTCATGGCCTCAGCCGAACAAAGCCGCTCGCGCTATGTGCAGATTGCCGACAAGCTTGCCCACATCTATTCGCCCGCTGTCCACATTCTCGCCGCCATGACCTTAGCCGGCTGGCTCGTCTGGACAGGTGGCGATTTGCATACTTCGCTCATGACCGCAATTGCCGTTCTGATTATCACCTGCCCCTGCGCACTGGGCCTTGCGGTACCGGCGGTCCAAACCGTTGCGAGTGGAGTTCTCTTCCGCAATGGCGTGATGATCAAGGATGGCGCAGCGCTGGAAAAACTTAGCGATGTTCATACCGTGATATTCGACAAGACAGGAACCCTGACACTTGGCCGTCCACGGCTAGCCAATAGTTCTTCTCTGGCAATATCAGACCTCGCCCTGGCAGCGGGCCTCGCGCGGCTAAGCCGTCATCCGCTTTCGCGTGCCGTTTGTGAAGCCGCAAAATCCCGTGGCATCGCGCCTGCAGTCGTGGAAAATATCGAGGAACTGCCCGGCAATGGCCTGTCGGGATGGCTTGATGGAAAGCTGATACGCCTTGGCTCCAGGCGTTGGTGCGGACTTCAGGAGAATGGCAGTCAGGGGTTGCCAGAGTTTGTTCTGGCTCAAGGGGGGGCCACGCCGGCGTTT
>CAZAMS010000217.1:0-2029 GCA_964486305.1 uncultured Aestuariivirga sp. | reverse complement strand
CGGGTCGTGAAGTATGACCCGGATGCGGATGAGGACCTGCTCAACCGGGCCTATGTCTATGCCATGAAGGCGCACGGCAACCAGACGCGGGCCTCGGGCGAGGCCTATTTCAACCATCCCCTCGAAGTGGCGGCCATTCTCACCGAAATGAAGCTGGATGATGCGACTGTGGCCGCAGCTTTGCTCCATGACACGGTGGAAGACACCGAAGCTACGCACCAGGAAATCGAGGAGAAGTTCGGCAAGGAAATCGCCTCCTTGGTGGATGGCCTGACCAAGATCAAGAAGATCGACCTCGTCACCACGGAAGCAACCCAAGCCGAAAATTTGCGGAAGCTCCTGCTTGCCATGTCGAAGGATGTGCGGGTTCTGATGGTGAAGCTGGCCGACCGGCTGCACAACATGCGGACCATTGAGCATGTGAAGCCGGAAAAACGCCTGCGCATTGCCCAGGAAACCATGGATATCTATGCGCCGCTGGCGGGCCGCATGGGCATGCAGACGGTGCGGGACGAGCTTGAAGACATCTCGTTCCGGGTGCTCAACCCGGACGCCAACAAGATTATCCAGGATCGGCTGGCCCAGCTCCATGAGGAAAGCGGCGATGTGCTGCGCGAGATTGAAAAGGCGCTGGCTACCAAGCTGGCCGAAAATGGCATCAAGGCGGAGGTCTATGGCCGCGAGAAGCGGCCCTATTCGATCTGGCGCAAGATGGAGCGCAAGCATCTCTCCCTTGGTCAGCTTTCGGACATATTCGGGTTTCGCGTCCTAGTGGGCACGGTTGACCAGTGTTACCGGGCCATCGGCATTGTGCACCGGACCTGGCGGGCCATTCCAGGGCGGTTCAAGGATTATATTTCAACGCCAAAGCAGAATGACTATCGTTCGCTGCATACGATTGTCATTGGCCCTCATCACATGCGGGTTGAAATGCAAATTCGCACGCGGTTGATGCATGAAATTGCCGAGCGCGGCGTTGCGGCCCACGCGCTTTGCAAGGATGCGCCCGATGCGAAAGAGGCGCTCGATGGGTTTCGTCCGCCGGGGGCTGAATCCAACGCCTATCGCTGGCTGCGCCATCTTGTGGAAATGCTGCAGGAAGGCGAATCGCCCAAGGAATTTCTGGAACATACCAAGCTGGAATTGTTCCATGACCAGGTGTTCTGCTTCACGCCGAAGGGGCAACTTATAGCACTTCCGCGGGGTGCCACGCCCATCGATTTTGCCTATGCGGTGCATACGTCCATTGGAGACAGCTGCGTGGGCTGCAAGGTCAACGGGCGGCATGCGCCCCTCGTTGCCGAACTCCAGAACGGTGATGAAGTTGACATCATCCGCTCTGACGCGCAGGTTCCGCCACCCGCCTGGGAAAGCATAGCAGTTACCGGAAAGGCCCGGGCCGCGATCAGGCGCGCCACACGCGCTGCCATGCGCAAGCAATTTGCAGGCCTCGGCCGTGAAATTGTTGAAAAGCTTCTGGCCAAGCAGAACAAGCCCATGGTGGCAAAGGAGATTGCCGCCGCCGTGCCGCGCCTTGGCCACAAGAATGTTGATGACACGATGGCTGCGATTGGCCGGGGCGATCTCTCTGGCTATGACATGCTGAAAGCCATGGGGCTTACGGTTGAAGCAAGCCAGATGCGCGAATCGCGGCGCAAGGGGACGACCAAAAAGTCGGATCATGCCCAAGCCGCCTCGGTTCCCGTGCGGGGACTGAGCGGCAATATGGCGCTCACCATTTCCAAGGAAACCGGGGCGGTTCCCGGCGAACGCATTGTAGGCATTTCCATGCCGGGCGAGGGGGTCACGATCTATCCGATTTTCGCCAAGGCCCTTGAGCAATTCGACAGCCAGCCAGAACGCTGGATTGACCTCGCTTGGGACACCATGGCCTCGCAACAGAAGTTCCCGGCGCGAATCAATATTGTTCTTCTGAACGAGATTGGCGCCCTGGCACAGATCACGCAGGTCATTGGCGACCAGGGCGGCAATATCGATGAGCTGCAAATGATGGCCCGCCAAGGCGTGC
>CAZAMS010000216.1:0-2502 GCA_964486305.1 uncultured Aestuariivirga sp. | reverse complement strand
TTTCATAAGCAAAGCCATGTTTGCCTGGGACCGGAATTTCTATGGCGGTGACGATTTCGCCGGATTTAAGCGCCGTTTCGTAAAGGCCCCTGTAGAAGGCCCTGGCTTTGACCGCGCGGGCTTTGGTAGGACCTACGACTTTATAGGTTGCATCAAGTGCCAGCATCACGGCGGGCATGTCATTGCCGGGGTCGCCATTTGCCACATTGCCACCAAGGGTGCCGACATAGCGGACCTGCGGATCGGCAATCAGTATTGCGGCTTCGTGAAGAATGGGAACATTTTTGGCAACCAGCGCTGATGCCAGCACTTCATGCTGTGTGGTCATGGCGCCGATCACAAGTTTGCCGCCAATCTTTTTGATACCGCGGAGCGCCGCAATGCCAGCGAGATCAACCAGTGCAGAAGGCGCGGCCATGCGCAATTTCATCATGGGGAGCAGACTATGGCCGCCTGCCAAGACACTTGAGTTTTTCGATTTATGTAATAGTTTTGCGGCCTCGGACACGGACTTCGGCCTGAAATATTCAAAGGTGCCTGGAATCATCGTGGGGGTTTCTCCTCATTCATGCGCCTCTCTTAACGGAGGTCGGCAGCGAATATGGCCACGGGTATAACTGCGGTTCAATATGGTACGGGCCAATTTTGCACGAAGAGTGATTGGATGCACGAAGTGCGGCTCTCGCCCCACGAAATGCGTCAAAGTTGCTGCTGCGATGTCCCGTGCATTCTTACTTTCAGATGCAAGCCAAGCCGGGATTTGAGTTCGGCATAACGATTTCGGCTCACCGGAACGGTGCGCGGCAAACTGCCAACCTCAACCACAGCGCCATCGCCGGATTTCCGCAAGGCTTTGACCTTATCGATGGCAATAAGGTGGCTGCGGTGCACGCGGATAAAATCAGTCTTGTCGAGGCGCTCTTCCGCTTCGGTGATTGACCAGGGCGAGAAATGCTCGCGCCGGCCATCATAGATCAAGGTGTAATGGGTCGTTGCCTGAATGGCGCAGATCTCGTCGGCAGGCATGAAGTTGGTGGCGCCTTCGCTTTCGATAGGAACGAGGGTTACGCGCTGGTGCGGTGCAGGTGGGTTTTTTGGCTCGGGAGTGAGGATGATTATGTTTTCCGTCACACGGCTTTTCTCGGGCACAAGATACAACAGGAATATCCCCGAAATGATGAAGGCCAGCAGCACCACAAAAATCATGAGAATATCGCTAGAAACCGCGGGACCGAAAGCTGCGGCCAACGGTGAAGGCACAACCATCGTTCCCATCATAGCCGTGTAATGCATGCCGGATACGGCCAATCCAAAGATCAGGGCGCTGAGGGCCAAGGTTTGATGCCTGAGTTTTGATTCGAAAACGCGCAAGGCGCCATAGCTTGACGCAACAGCGATGAGCATCGCTGCCAGTATGTAGCGCAGATCGTGATGCAAAATATAAGGGCCGCTGATGGCGTACATGCCAAGATAATGCATGCTGACGATTCCACTGCCCATAACCATCGCGGCCAGAGCAGTCCACATTCGGTTGGATGCGCCACGGCTGACAATAAACGCCGCAATGCCCACCACCAGAACGCAAAGCAGGAAGGATAGTAACGTAGGAAGAATTGAAAACAGGGTGCCCTCCGGCAATTGCGCTGCGAGCATGCCGACGAAATGCATGGTCCAAATGCCAAGGCCAAGGGACCAGGCGGCGCCTGCAAGCAGGCCACGGCGATAAAGCCCATCCGCAGCGCGGGCTTGCCCCGCAAGACCAAGCCCCACATAGCCGCCAAAAATCGCCATCATGACCGAAAGAACTACAAATCCGAGGGCGTGAGGCAGTCCAAAATGAAGTTCCAAATCAGCCCCTTCGACAACGCAACAAGTTTTTCGCAACTCGTTACTATAGCCGTTCGGGTATGAGACGCAAAGAACTGCCTCGAGGGGCGGGCATTGAAAGAGTAACCCGAGCTTTTTGAACTCTCAATTGCAGATATCATTGCTTATTTGCCTTCTGAAGGAAGAAGGCAAATTTTGCAAAGGTCTCTACTCGGGCGAGGAAAAATAAAGACGAATTTATGAAAGTCGATTGCGTTCTAGCTTCCGTGGCGGGCCAGGAATTTTCCCATGGCGCGGAGTGTTTCGCTGCTGACATGGTGTTCGATGCCTTCGGAATCGATGCGGGCGGTTTCTGTGCTCACGCCTAACGCGAGCAGGAATTTTTCCACCAGGGCGTGTTTGCGTCGGCCATCTTCCGCCATCTTCCAGCCATCGGGGGTCAAGAAAATTGCGCGGTAGGGTTCCTGGGTTACCAATTCGGCATTCTGTAATCGCCGCAGAGTTTTGACCACGGTTGCGTTGGCAACGCCGAGACGCATCGCAATATCGGTGCAGCGGGCTTCGCCGCGCTCATCGATCAGATCGGCGATCATTTCCACATAGTCCCCGGCGAGTTCAGCCGAATGATCGGCGCGAACCCGTTTGAAGGCCGCCGAGCGCAGTTTTGCCGAGGCG
>CAZAMS010000215.1:0-5110 GCA_964486305.1 uncultured Aestuariivirga sp. | reverse complement strand
AAGCGGGTGTTCATCTGAAATTCATGGGCTGAAAATAATCACGGGTTCGTGATGATCCGGCGCTGGACATATCGGCGTAACATGAGATGTTATCTATTCTCGTCCAGGCCCCTCAAAACCCCAGGAGATGAATGATGTTTTCCAAAAAACTGTTCAAGTCCATATCTGCCAGCGCAATTGTACTCGGTCTTGGCATCACGCTTGCCTATGCCGCCGCCGATGATCAGATCAAGGCCCGGCAAGCTGAAATGAAGGGAAATGGCAAGGCTATAGGTGCCTTGGTTGCCATCATGAAAGGCGAGGCCCCCTATGATGCGGCCGTGGTGAAAGCCAGCCTTGATGCCATGGCCGCCGGGGACGCTGCCGCAGGCGAAGCCAAGGCATGGGATGCCAGCAGCATGGAAGGCGCCACCATTGAGACGTGGGCGAAGCCTGAAATCTGGGCTGAAGGAAGCGATATTGGCGCCAAGTATCAGGCCTGGGTGGATGCAAGGGCAGCCCTTGCCGCGACAACCGATGAAGCCAGCTTCAAGGCCGCATTCCCGGCATTGGGTGCGGCATGTGCAGGTTGCCACGAAAAATTCCGCCGTCCCAAGGGATAATTAGCCCTGAAGTTAGTTTCGAAGCGAGGCCTCTGGAGTCTGGCGCTGCTTGCAGTGCTGGGCTTCGGTGCGTTTTGGCTTTTGAGCGCGCCGCAGCCACTGACGGCTGTGCCCGCCCGCACCGCCAACCTCGCAAATGGCGAGATTCTGTTTAGCGCCGGCGGCTGCATGTCCTGCCACAAGCCAAACCCCGAACAGGCCAGCCTCGACCCCAGTTTGCCAAGTGGCGGCTTCCCCCTCAAAACGCCAATCGGCATTCTCTACCCGCCTAACGTCACTCCAGATGCCGAAACCGGCATCGGAAACTGGTCAGACCTCGATTTCGTCAATGCCATGCAGCGCGGCATTTCCAAATCCGGCCAGCACCTCATTCCAGCCTTCCCCTACACCTCCTATGCGGCCATGCCCGTCGAAGATGTGCTGGATATCAAAGCCTATCTCATGAGTTTGAAACCGGTCGCCTCGCCAAAGCGCGATGCCGATATCCCCATTGCCTTCCTCCTGCGCCGCGGACTTGGCCTGTGGAAGTTTCTGGGCCTCGACACCACCCCCTGGCAGCCCGACACCAGCCAAACCGCTACATGGAATCGCGGTTCCTACCTCGTAAACGGCCCCGGCCACTGCGGCGAATGTCACACCCCGCGAAACCTGATCATGGTGCGTGATGAAAGCCGCATGTTCGCAGGCGGTCCCCACCCAGAAGGTGAAGGAAAAGTGCCGAGCATGCGCAGCCTTCTTGAACGTGGCCGTTATAAGGATCAAAAGGATTTGGCCACCGCCCTGCAATTCGGCGAGGAATTCGGCTATGATAAGATGGCCGCAGGCGGCATGAGGCAGGTGCAAACCAATATGTCCAAACTTCCGCAAAGCGATATCGACGCCATCGCTGAATATCTCATCAGCCTTAAATAAGTTTGGCGTCGAGCAACCAATACAACAGGATATCGGCGGTTTCCTCCGGCGCTTCCAAGCTTGGAAAATGCCCGCACTCGGAAATTTCCGTATAGCGCCCGTGGAGCAAGGCGGTTGAGAGTTTCAATCCTTCTGCCGCAGCTGAGAACTGATCTTCGCCTCCCCACAGCATAAGCGAATGGCACGTAATTTCACCAAGCCTCGGAAACAGGTCTTTGCGTTTGGCCAATGCCTCCGATTGCCGTGCCATCAAGGCGCCGCCCATTTCATGGGCCATGGCCACGAAAGACTCGCGTGTTGAATGCCCGCGGGGTCCCGGCAGATGGGAAACCATATCAGCCATTTCCGTGACCACATTTTCAAACTCGATCCCGCGCAATCTTTGCGCCCGCCTGAAACCCGCAGATGGATCTGCGGCAACGCCAGCCCCGGCGCCAATAACCACAAGGCCCTGAACCCTGTGAGGTGCGGCAAAGGCTATTTCAAGCGCCACCCTGCCCCCAAACGATGTTCCCAGGATAATGAATTTTTCCGGTACCTGCTCCAACACCTGCTGCGCACAAGCCGCCATCTCATCCCCGTCCGCAATAATCGTGTCGGCCTCGACCACATCGGAAAGCCGCGGCACAATGTCAGCATAGAGCCTGCCATCGCAGCCAAGAGCGGGAATCATGACCAGAGTCTGCATGCGCCCAGTTAAGCGCAGATCAGACCATCAGACAAAGATGAAATCACCAGCCGAGACTGTAAATGTTGCGGAATCTGAAACAGCACCAAATAATAAAGGGCACAGGATTTCTCCCGCGCCCTTCAAACGATAAATTTATGAGCTTACGAAACGTCAGCTTCTTCTGCTGGCGCTGCTTCAGCCTGCTGCTTTGACAGGTCTTCACCTGTGACTTGATCAACCTGCTTCATCGACAGGCGAACCTTGCCACGGTTATCAAACCCTAAAAGCTTGACCTTCACCGCGTCGCCCTCGTTAACCACATCGGAGACTTTATTCACGCGCTTTTGCGCAAGTTCCGAAACATGGACAAGACCGTCCTTGGCGCCGAAGAAGTTAACAAAAGCGCCGAAGTCCACGACCTTGACGATCTTGCCATCGTAAATCTCGCCAACTTCCGGTTCGGAGACGATGCTCTTGATCCACTTCATCGCGGCTGTGATGGCGGCACCCGATGAGGAGGCAACCTTCACGGTGCCGTCATCCTGGATATCGATCTTGGCGCCGGTCTTTTCCACGATCTCGCGGATCACCTTGCCACCCGTTCCAATCACCTCACGGATCTTGTCGGTCGGAATCTTGATCACTTCAATGCGCGGTGCATGCTCGCCAAGGCCCGGACGCGCGTTTTCGAGCGCCTCGGCCATCTTGCCCAGAATATGCATGCGGCCGTCTTTCGCCTGCCACAGCGCAACCTTCATGATCTCTTCGGTGATGCCGGTGATCTTGATATCCATCTGCAGCGCCGTCACGCCATTGCTGGTGCCCGCCACCTTGAAATCCATGTCGCCCAGATGATCCTCGTCGCCGAGAATATCGGACAGCACCGCAAAGCGCTCATCTTCCTTGATCAGGCCCATGGCGATGCCGGCCACCGGCGCTTTCAGGGGAACGCCCGCATCCATCAAGGCCAGCGAAGAGCCGCACACCGTTGCCATCGAGGACGAACCGTTCGACTCTGTGATCTCGGAGACAACGCGAATGGTGTAGGGGAACTGGTCAGCCGGCGGCAGCACCGGATTGATCGCCCGCCAGGCCAGCTTGCCGTGACCGATTTCGCGGCGGCCTGCGCCGCCAAGCCTGCCCACTTCACCCACCGAGAAGGGAGGGAAGTTGTAATGCAGCATGAACTTGGACTTGTAGGTGCCATCGAGCGAGTCAACATATTGCTCGTCTTCGCCAGTGCCGAGTGTGGTCACAACCAGCGCCTGGGTTTCACCGCGGGTAAACAGCGATGAACCATGGGTGCGGGGAAGCACAGAGGCTTCCGCAACAATCTGGCGCACGGTCTTGGTGTCGCGGCCGTCAATGCGGTGGCCCGTGTCGAGGATGTTGTTGCGGACAATATCCTTCTCAAGATACTTGAAAGCTTCAGCAACTTTTTGAGCTGTTGGCGAATTTTCCTTGCCCTCGTCAACGAGAGCGGCAACCGCCTTGTCCTTGGCTTTCGCCACAGCTTCCTGGCGCTCTTCCTTTTTCGGAATGGCGTAAGCCGCACGAAGGTCCTTCTCAACCGACTTCTTCACCGCCTTGTTGAGTTTCTCATTGTCATCCGGTGTGAAATCACGGGGCTCGCGCGATGAACGCTCGGCCAGACGGATGATCGCATCAATCACAGGCTGGAAGCCCGCATGACCAAACATGACGGCGCCAAGCATCTGCTCTTCGGAAAGTTCCTTGGCTTCCGATTCAACCATCAGCACGGCATCTGAAGTGCCTGCAACAACAAGATCAAGATCAGAGGTCTTCATCTGCTCCTGCGTCGGGTTCAGCACGAACGCGCCTTCGATCACGCCAACCCTGGCGCCACCAACCGGGCCCATAAAGGGAATGCCAGAAAGCGTGAGCGCGGCAGAAGCACCAATCAAGGCAACAATATCGCTGTCATTTTCAAGATCGTAGGAAAGCACCGTTGTAATCACCTGGGTTTCATTGCGGAAACCGGCTGGAAACAGCGGACGAATGGGGCGGTCAATCAGGCGGGAAACCAGCGTTTCCTTTTCCGTGGGCCGGCCTTCGCGCTTGAAATAGCCGCCGGGAATCTTGCCCGCGGCATAGGTCTTTTCCTGGTAGTTCACGGTCAACGGAAAAAAATCAATTCCGGGCTTTTCGGAGCGCGCCGCAACTGCGGTGGCAAGAACCGTTGTCTCGCCGTAGGTCACAACAACTGCGCCATCTGCCTGGCGGGCCATGCGGCCGGTTTCAATGCGCAGGGGCTTTCCGGCCCATTCCAGTTCTTCAACATCAATCTTAAACATAGTTCATTCCTTATTGCCCTTCGCCGCCACTTGCGTTCACCTAGCGCGCTTTCCGCTTGGATAAATCACCCAAGCGAAAAGAATTCACGCCAAATTAATAAGTCGCTCGGCATCCCCATTGGGCAATCAAAACCTGGCCCTATTGCCAGACTTGTGAAGCGGGGACGCGGGCGGCAATTCGGTGATCCGCCCGCTCATACAATCGTCAGCCGCTTGATTAGCGGCGGATTTCGAGACGCTTGATCAGGGCCTGGTAACGGCCCTCATCCTTCGACTTTAAAAAGTCGAGAAGTCCACGGCGCAAACTCACCATCTTCAACAAACCACGGCGTGAGTGATTGTCCTTCTTGTGGGTTTTGAAATGGTCGGTCAGACCATTGATGCGCTCTGTCAAAAGAGCAACTTGCACTTCAGGCGAGCCCGTATCGCCGGGCTTGGTTCCATAGTCTTTCATGAGCGCGGTTTTGCGCTCTGCTGTCATCGTCATTCGGCCATCTCCAAGATGTCTAAAGGTTAAACAGGCGCTTCGGCTTGAGCGACCCCTGTTCGATGCTGCAAATGCCTAAAGGTTTTGAATCCCAGGTCACCAGAACCGCATCGCATGCAATGGG
>CAZAMS010000214.1:0-12777 GCA_964486305.1 uncultured Aestuariivirga sp. | reverse complement strand
AAAAGAGTTGGCAGCGCGCGCCGGAATATCACCGCAAACTGCAAGTGGCCATCTCTCCAAAATGATCACCGCTGGCCTCATTACGATGGAACAGCATGGCCGCCACCATTATCATTCCCTGGCCTCAAGTGAGATCGCCCGGATGCTGGAAGGCATGCAGCAGGTCGCATCGACCCAGAACATCAAGCACGCTGGGCGCACCATTCGTACGGGCCCGCGCGATGCCGCAATGCGTGTCGCCCGCGGTTGCTATGATCACATGGCTGGTCATCTGGCTGTTGGCATCACCGATGCGATGCTGGGCCGGGGCCAGATTGAATTCGATGGCGATGGCGGCAGCGTGACCGACACCGGCAAATTGTTTCTCGAAAAATTCGGCACTGATATCACCGCTGCCGCGCAATCAAAGCGTGTCTTCTGCAGGCCCTGCCTTGACTGGAGCGAACGCCGCTATCATCTCGCAGGCGCAGTGGGCGCTGCCTTGATGCACCGGACCCTGGAATTAAAGTGGGTGAAGCGCCAGAATGACACCCGCGCTTTGACCATTACGCGGGCCGGGCAGGAGGGCTTCCGGAAAGCCTTTGGGATCGAGCCGGTCGTTTGATCCTGAGCTTAGGGCCTGCCCATCCTTGGCCATATTCCGAGCCTAGCAAATCAGGTACGGCGTGTGCTATCGCCAACAGGAAATAGAGACAGAATCGGGTCAGTAAACCAACGATGCTAAGATTTTTAGGATGGCTTTTCGGAGCCGGTTTCATGGTTTTCTTAGGTCTGTCGGGGGCCTTGGTTTACGTGATTTGGGATGTTTCCAAGGGCCTTCCGGATTACAAGCAGTTGGCCTCCTACGAACCTCCGGTCATGACGCGCATTCACGCCGCCGATGGTTCACTTCTTGCTGAATACGCCGATCAAAGACGCCTCTTTGTTCCCATAAACTCCGTGCCCAAGAGGCTGATTCAGGCCTATATTTCAGCCGAAGATAAAACCTATTACAGCCATGGCGGCCTTGATTGGCGTGGCATTGCGGCAGCTGGTGTGCGTTACATACAGGTCAAACTTACGGGCAGAGGACAAATCGTTGGTGCCTCCACCATCACGCAACAGGTGGCCAAGAACTTCCTTCTGAACAATGAGCAAACAATCGAGCGCAAGTTGCGTGAGGCCATTATTGTCCAGCGTATTGAATCGGCCTTCTCAAAGGACCAAATTCTTGAACTCTATTTGAACGAGATTTTCCTTGGCCTGAATTCCTATGGCATCGCAGCAGCCTCACTGAATTACTTTAGCAAATCGCTGAATGAGCTTTCCTTGGATGAGATGGCCTATCTCGCGGCCTTGCCCAAGGGCCCCAACAACTATCACCCCTTCAAGCACAAGGAGCGCGCCGTTGAGCGGCGCAACTGGGTGCTCCAGCAGATGCTGGATAATGACTACATTACGCAAGCCGAGCTTGATGAGTCCACCAGGAAGCCGTTGGTTGTGAGCCCGCGCCCATTTGGGGCCCAACTCTTTGCGGCTGAATCCTTTGCTGAAGAAGTACGCCGCGAACTGGCCCAGATGTATGGCAAGGACACGCTCGGCAAAGGCGGACTTTCGGTGCGCACAACCCTTGATCCAAAACTACAGATCTATGCAAGGCAGGCCCTCGCAAGAGGTTTGATCTCCTTTGATCGCAAGCGCGGTTTCCGCGGTCCCCTCAAGAAAGTGGAGGTTCAAGGTGATTGGGGCCTTCTTCTTCAAAAGCCGCGAGCTCCTGTCGATGTCGCCCCTTGGCGCCTGGCCGTTGTCATTGACGTAAATGAACAGCAAGCCGCTATAGGCCTTCAACCAAAACTGCTGCCCGATGGAAAGCCCGAAGCTGCGCGCGAAACTGGCATCGTTCCCGTGGCCCTGATGGGCTGGGCTCGGGCTTACGCGGACGGCACAAAACTTGGTCCCAAGATCGAAAAAGCAACAGATGTGCTGGCCAAGGGTGACGTTGTTTATGTGGCCCCGAGCAGCGAGGAGGGCCAATGGCATCTCGTGCAAATGCCGGACGTGGAAGGCGCCCTCATCGCCATGGATCCCCATACGGGTCGCGTCCTTTCATTGGTTGGTGGATTCTCCTATGGCAACAGCCAGTTCAATCGCGCGGTCCAGGCCATGCGCCAGCCGGGCTCGTCCTTCAAGCCAATTGCTTACGCCGCAGCCTTGGACAATGGCTATACGCCTTCCTCGGTCGTGCTCGATGCGCCGGTTGAATACCAACTGCCCAACGGTGAGGTCTGGAAGCCCAAGAACTATCAGAACAAATTCTTTGGCCCTTCAACCCTTCGCCGTGGCATTGAGCAATCCAGAAACGTGATGACGGTGCGTCTGGCTGACGATCTCGGCATGACCAAGATCGTGGACCTTGCCCAGCGCCTTGGCCTCTACGATAAAATGCCTTTGCAGCTTTCCATGGCGCTTGGTGCTGGCGAAACTACGCTGATAAAAATGACAACGGCCTACAGCATGTTTGCCAATGGCGGCAAGAAGGTTCAGGCCACCCTGATTGATCGCGTGCAGGATCGCTATGGCCGCACAATTTTCCGTTACGACAAGCGGGACTGTAGTTTCTGCAAACAGGATACCTACACGGCCAACAGTACCGAACCTGAACTCATCGATGTGCGTGAACAGGTCATGAGTCCCTATACGGCCTATCAGATAACCTCAATGCTAGAAGGCGTCGTCCAGCGTGGCACGGGCCGCAAGCTTCAGATTGTTGGAAAGCCTGTTGCCGGCAAGACGGGCACGTCGAATGAGGAAAAGGATGCCTGGTTCATTGGCTATGCACCTGATCTCGCCGTCGGCGTCTATGTGGGTTATGACAATCCCAGGCCCATGGGCAAGAAGCGCACTGGTGGTGAATTGGCAGCCCCCGTTGTTGCCGACTTCATGCGGCTTGCCCTGCGTGAACAGCCAGCCACGCCGTTCCGCGTGCCCCGTGCCATTGAGCTCATCCCGATTGATGCCAATACGGGAAAAAGGGCAATTTTTGGTGACGAAGGCGTTATTCTCGAAGCCTTCAAGCCCGGTGAGGAACCATCGGATTCAATAAACATTATCGGTGAGGATTTGGCTGCCGTCGCGACTGACTCCATATATGGTGCAGGCCAGCAAATCGTGCCGCCCGCCGATATTGAAGAACCCCTCGAAGAAGGCGGGTTGACGACAGGCACTGGCGGCCTTTATTGAGCCTCCTACATTTGAGCTGAAAGTTATCCATAAATGCGTGCAGAAATTGTCAAACTCGTTGAAGAGATGAAGCAGTCCATTGGATTGCTAAGGGGGCATCTTTGACTGGGATTCAGCCATTCGCCAACTCGCCGAGCTGAATGCCAAGTCGGAAGATCCCGCTCTTTGGAACGATCCGCAAAAAGCCCAGGAGGTGATGCGCAAGCGCCAGGATTTGGACGGGCGCATAACCTCGGTTTTGCGTCTTGAGCAAACCATTGAAGACAATGTGGGCTTCATCGAACTTGGTGAGTTGGAGGGCGACCAGTCCATTGTCACCGAAGCTGAGAAAGCCCTGACCAAGCTGCAGGTCGAGGTCGCCGAACGGGAGCTCGAAACACTTCTGTCAGGTGAAGCAGATGGCAACGACAGCTATGTGCAGATCAATGCCGGGGCCGGTGGCACGGAAAGCCAGGACTGGGCTTCAATGCTGACGCGCATGTACACACGCTGGGCCAACCAGAGCAAGTTCAAGGTTTCCGTGCTCGATGAACATGCTGGCGAAGAGGCCGGCGTCAAGTCCTGTACCCTCGAGATCAAGGGCCACAACGCCTACGGAAAACTGAAAACTGAATCGGGCGTTCATCGTCTGGTGCGCATTTCGCCCTATGATTCGAACGCCAGGCGGCACACATCGTTTGCCTCCGTCTGGGCCTATCCGGTGATCGATGAAAATATCGATATCCAGATCAATGAGAGCGATTGCAAGATCGATACCTACCGCGCCTCCGGTGCTGGCGGGCAACATGTGAACACCACCGATTCAGCTGTGCGTATCACCCATCAACCCACAGGCATTGTCGTGGCTTGCCAAGCCGAGCGTTCCCAGCATAAGAACCGGGCCACGGCCTGGAAAATGCTGAAAGCCCGGCTCTACGAATTAGAACTGCAGAAACAGCAGGAAAAGATAGATGCGGTCAACGCCAAGAAAACCGATATTGGCTGGGGTCACCAAATCCGTTCCTACGTTCTGCAACCCTATCTGTTGGTGAAGGATTTGCGCACTGGCTACACCAGCACCAATCCCGCCGCTGTGCTCGATGGCGGCCTTGACGACTTTATTCAAGCCTCACTGGCCAAGCGCGTTCAGGGATTGGATTCCGAAGTCATTGAAGACATCGACTAGAACTAGACCGGCCTTACGACTTTGAGGGGCCGGAATGTGTCATCGGGCTGGTCACTGAAATAGTTGACCTGGCCAATTGCCAGATTGGGAGCAGGCGCTGCCTTCGCGTCGCCCGGTGGGTTTTGATGCACTTGCCCGTCGGCCAGGGGATTTTCAGCACGGCTGATCATGCCATAAATATTGGCGCCATTTTCAATGGATATGGTGTCGTTGAGAATATCGCCTTCAACCTGGGCCCCGGCATAGAGATTTACGTGGATGCCGCGAATGGGTCCCATCACCCGGCCGCGGATGAATATTTCTTCCGCAATAAGTTCGCCCTGCACGAATCCGTTCATGTCAATGACACAGGATTTGGCGCGAACCGAGCCATAGACAGTGCCATCAATGTGCAACTCTCCGGAAGCCGTAATATTGCCCTCGATAGTCACGTCCTGGGCGACAATTGATGGCCCCAGGGTTGCGGGACTACTGCTTCCGTTAGTTGAAGTTTTCGAGCGCTTGAAGATCATTTTGTGTTCGCCAAAAATTATGAGGATCAATCACACGGCCATTTACACACATTTCATAGTGCAAATGAGGCCCCGTACTTCGCCCCGTGTTACCCATCCAACCAATTATATCGCCTCTGGCAATTTCCTGCCCCAGAGTCACGTTAGCCGACCTCAGGTGAGCATACCGGGTTGAGCCCCCTTTGTCATGAAAGATTTCAACAAGGTTACCGTAGGGCCCGTGCGCTCCAGCCCAGGTAATACGGCTATTTGACATGGCAAGCACCGGCTCACCATGGACCCCCTTGAAATCAATGCCGCCATGGAAGGCCAATGAGAGGCGCAAGGGATTCATGCGGTAACCAAAGAAACTGGAAATCCCCATAATCTGCTCCATGGGTTTAACCAGGGGCAAACCGGCAATGACGCCGCGAGCCCTGCGCTATTGCTCTAGCGTGGGGTGTGCATTCTGCATGCCGTCAGAAATCTCCGCCTCACGCGGGGCAGGTTCCGGCAAACTAATAAAAGGCCCTCCCATGGCACCCGCGTCTGCCAGCGCCGACATGGCCGGGCCGGGCGGATTAATACCCAGTTTCGTGAGCAGGACAGTAGTAGTATCAAGTTTTTGCCGTGAGAACGTGTGGGCCACCTTGAGCAGGGAAAGGTGCTGGTGAAGCAGGGTCAGGAAATTTTCGTCTATCTCGACGAGGGGTTTCACAACCTCTGAACGGGACTTAAAATCGGCGGCATAGCGCTTCGTAAACAAAGTCTCGGCGGCCCCTTCCTTGTTAGGATTTTGCGCGGGCTCTGACGCCGCGTTTGGCTTTAGTGCGAACCAGCCTTCCCGGAAGAAATCCTCCATCTTTTTCTGCTGTTCCCCCAAATCATCAAACTCGGCTTTTACCTCGTCCACTTTTCTGAGGTAACTCTTCTGATCCAGTAACAGTCGGTCATTTATCGGCTCAACGGAGGCGCGCAGCCCCGGCAGGCGGTTTTCATAATCCAGCCGCACTTCAAATAGTTTTTGTTGCTTGAGTTCAAGCACTTGGTCCTTGAACACAATATTGATGCTGGCATAGGCCATCCAGCAGAGTCCAATCAAGCCCATGATGAGCAGGGAAATCTGCGAAATCGGTGAAACCGTAACGAATTGGACATCGCTATTGCTCCGCAGGTAAATTTGGCGCGTTTACAACAGGCGGCGAAGCGGCGAACCCCGCTTCTTCGACCACATCCCCTGAGTCTGATGACTTTTCGCCATCAACCTGTTCCCAACCATTAACGCTGTACGTTGTTTTGGATTCTGCCTCGAACTGTTTAAGATGCCGGTTTTGCTGTCGAACGCAAGACTAATGTGGTGCCTGGGAATCGGTTGAAAGCGCTACCGGGTTTCAAATATGCCTTTGTTTGGCCTATCTTTACTGGCCAATGGCGTTACGATTGGCTCTAGAGTGCTGTAAAACAGGTTCTAATTGGCTGATTCTATTTGGAATTGATGAGAATTTTGGATTGGTAAATTAAGGCATTTGGGAATTGCGGCACCGGCTGGCTAAAATAACAGTGCTTGCATTGCTTTCGATCACCGCCTTTCTGGTTATCGTGGCGGCGGCCTTTTTTTGGCGCCTGTCGCAAGGTCCGGTTTCCCTGGATTTCATGACTGAACGGATTGAAAGGGAAATTAACCGGTCGCTCTCAGGCATGACCGTTGATATCGCCGGCGCTGTCTTTGAAATGGATAGCAAGACCAATGTTCCCCACTTCAGATTGAGAGACCTGGTGTTGCTTGATAAATCAGGCAATCTGATTGCAAGGTCGAAGCGGGCGGCCATCAGTTTCGAAGGCGCGGCAATTTTCAGCGGTTCCCTGGTGCCACGCAGCCTGGAGCTCATTGGCACGCGCATACTGGTTAAACGCCAGCTTGATGGCGGATTGGTTCTGGGATTTGGAACGCCAGCGGCATCGGAAAGCGAGTCGGCAACGATCGACAATTCATCCGTGGATGATGGCGACACGAAGGCGGGCCGTGAAGAGCAGGCAACGATTCTGCATGAAGCAACCTCCAGGTCCCTGATAGACGTTTTGTCCGGCAATGGCGATGATTCAAATGCTACGTCGCTGGAAGACATTCGCATCACCGGGGCTTCAATCCAGCTGTTTGATGAGGCAAACCAGGCCAATTGGTTCGTTCCCCAGGCGGAATTGACCTTCAAGAGAATGCCCTATGGGTTTGTGGTTTTTGCAAAAGCCTCGGTTGCGAGTGGAGGAACGCCATGGCGCACTGAAGTGTCTGCAACTTATAGAATACAATCCCGTTCCTTCGCTGTGAGTGCACGCATTGAGGACTTGGTGCCGGCAAATGTTTCCGATGAGATATTTGCCTTGGCGCAGTTTGCCAAAGTCGATGTGCCGCTTTCAGGCCATGCGGAAATGGAAATGAGCGAGACAGGCGTGGTCACCAAGGCCTCAGCGGAATTTGCCGCCTCAGCCGGCATTGTTGGCTTGCCCGGTTACATTGCCCAGCCCATTGTGATCGACGAAGGCGCCCTTCGGGTAGATTATGATCCGCCCACGGGCGGTTTCAAGATTATCGACTCCATCATCCTCGTCGGCGGATCACGCGCCGAGCTCACTGGTCGAGTTGATCCCATAAGGGCCAGCGACGGGCGGCTGACCGATTTAAGGATTGATCTCAAGGCATCCAATGTGAGCGTTGATACTCAAGGGACGGTTAAAAACCCGGTTCTCGTTGATCGCATTGAGTTCTTGGGTAAAGCCTCAATCGAGGGCGCACTATTGGGAATTGATGACCTTGTCGTGATGTCTGGAAATGCGGGCGTGAGGCTGCGCGGAACCATTACCGGCGGTGACGAGTCGGCCGGCATTCAGCTGAGTGGCCGCGTGCGCGATCTTTCCGCCGACTTTCTCAAAAAGCTGTGGCCACCTATCGTTGTTCCTAAATCTCGAAAATGGGTCACGGAGAATGTTCAGGCAGGGCGCATAACTGAAGGTGCCTTCAATGTTAACATTCCTGTGAACGGACTGGCTGCGGCCATGCGCCAAAGGGTGCTTCCCAATGAAGACATTGACTTTCAGTTTTCAATGGCGGACGTCACCTCCACCTATTTCAAATCATTGCCACCGTTGATCGCAGCCTCAGGCCATGCGCGTTTGCGCGGCGACAGTTTTCACTTGGAGATCGAAAATGGCAAGGCGATCCTGCCATCTGGCAGAACCATTCAGGTCAAGCCAACCACCTTCAAAGCGGAAAGGTTCCTGACCGAAGCGGTGCCTGGAATGTTCGAATTGAATCTGTCTGCAAGCGCAGCTGGGCTGATGGAGCTCGCAGCTCTGCCCGACCTGAATCTGACAAAGAATGCGGCCTTCCTTCCAACCGACGTCGGCGGGCAGGCTGAGGCAAAAGTTGACATCAATCTGCCCCTCATCAGGGGTGTGACGCGCGAACAGATTCAAACCAAGGCTGTGATCAAGGTGTCGAACGCCAGCGTAAAGCAGGTCATACCAAAGGTCGATCTGTCCGAAGGTGTGTTGCTTGTTGCCTTTGACCGAAGCGGGATCAAGGCGTCGGGACCAGTGAAAATCAACGGCTTCCCGTCCAAAATCTCCTGGCAACGGGCCGCGGGTCCTGACGCCAATGCGAGCGCATCTTTCTCCACAGAGCTCGATGATGAAGCGCGCAAGAAACTTGGCATCAGGCTGGAAGATTTCATGCGGGGGCCGGTCAAGGTCACCGCTGATATAACTGGCATAGGAGAGAAGAACTCAGTCATGAAGGTTACCGCTGACCTGTCAAAGGCTGAAATGTATCTTGGTTCGATCAGCACGCGCAGGCCGCCGACACCACAGACGACTGCAAGCTTCACCTATCTCGCAGGCGAAGCGGCGGGCCGGAAAGTTGAGGATCTCGTAGTCAAGGGCCCCAGTCTGAGTATCAAGGGAGATGTTTTTCTTAATTCCGATGGCGGAATGAAATCTGCCAAGCTTTCGCAGGTTTGGTTGAGTGACGAAAACAATTTCACAATGACAATAGAACCCAATGGCGATGGGCAATCAATAGTGATTGGAGGAAAGGCATTTGATGCGCGTCCGTCGGTGAAATCAATGTTTGCTAGGGGGAATGGAACAGGCAGCAAATCAAACTCCACTCCAGACCTGAAAATAAGCGCCCAGTTCGAGAAGGTTTTTGCCAATCGTGGTGAAATCCTGACGGACGTTTCGATTAAAATGGCTGTGCGAAACAGGACAGTCGCCAATGCCGACATTGAAGGAAAGTTCTTGTCAGGAAAGCCCCTTGCAATTCGCGTCAGGGCTACTGAGAACGGGCGGCAACTGCAGATAACGAGCAGCGATGGTGGTGCAGTCTTGCGAGGGTCGAATTTGTATTCGAAGGTGGCAGGTGGCAGTCTTGAGTTCTCCGCTCTGCTCGGAAATGATGGCAGTTCTGCTATTCGCAACGGTCGCCTGGTTCTGCGTGACTTTGACGTCCGCAACGAAGCAGCACTTGCTGATATTGATCGCCGCGGCAAGTCAAAGAAGTCCGGCCCTCGCCGTGAAGGACTGTCGTTCACCAAACTTACCTTGCCTTTCACAACTGATGCAAGGTTTATCAGGATTGGTGATTCATTGTTGAGGGGGGTTGAACTTGGAGCCACTGCCGAAGGTCTGATCCGAAAGACCGATGGCGCAATTGATATTACAGGAACAATCATCCCCGCTTATGGAATCAATGCGGCGGTGGGGAATATACCGCTGTTCGGTGACATTCTCACCGGCGGCAAGGGGCAGGGGATTTTTGGCCTGACCTTTGCGCTTGGCGGCTCCATGGCAAATCCAAAAATTCAGATCAATCCATTGTCAGCCATTGCGCCTGGCATTTTCCGCAAGATATTCGAGTTCGACGGCTCTGGCCCGCCAATGAAGCAAAAAGTCCAGGATTCAAACTGACTAAGTCTAAGCTGGCCTGATTAAGACGTGCTTCTTTTTCCCCATCGACAATTTTATCACGCCTTCACTGTCTAGGTTTTTGGCGGTCAGCTGCATCTTTTCATCGCTGACCAGAACATCGTTGACGCGAATTCCGCCACCCTGAACCGAGCGGCGGGCTTCTCCGTTTGAAGCTGCAAACCCTGCAAGCACTGCGGCCTGAAGAACCCCAACGCCAACTGACAAATCAAGTTCAATGGTGGGCAGGCCCTCCGCTCTCTCACCTTCTTCAAAGGTTTTGCGCGCAACCTCGGCAGCATCTTCGGCGGCTTTCCTGCCATGCAGAAGTGCGGTGGCTTCAACTGCCAGGATTTTCTTTGCGTCGTTTATTTCGGAGCCGCCGAGCTTTTCGAGTCTTTCGACGTCAGCAAGGGGAAGCGTCGTGAAGAGTTTGAGGAAGCGCCCCACATCCGCATCTTCCGTATTGCGCCAGAATTGCCAATATCCGTAAGGAGACAGCATATCCCCATTGAGCCACACGGCGCCGCTGGCTGTTTTGCCCATTTTTACCCCCGATGCGAGTGTTATGAGCGGCGTGGTGAGGGCAAAAAGCTGGTGCGTGCCCATGCGGCGGCCAAGGTCAATGCCGTTGACGATGTTGCCCCATTGATCCGACCCCCCCATCTGCAAATTGCAGCCATAACGCCGCGCCAGCTCGGTATAATCATAGGCCTGCAGAACCATGTAGTTGAACTCGATGAAAGTGAGTTCGTGTTCCCGCTCCAGCCGCAGCTTGACTGAATCCATGGCCAGCATGCGGTTGACAGAGAAGTGGCGGCCAATTTCCCTCAGCATGTCGAGATAATTCAGCTTCGTCAGCCACTCCGCATTGTCAGTCATCAGCGCGTCTTTTGCGCCAGAACCAAAGCGCAGGAACTTGCTGAAAACCTGCTGGATGCCACGTTTATTGTCTTCAATATCTTCAAGCGTCAGCATTTTACGGCTTTCGTCGCGCCCCGATGGATCGCCCACCCGCGTCGTGCCGCCGCCCATCAGCGCAATGGATTTCTGCCCCAGTTGCTGCGCCCAATGCAGCAGCATGATTTGTACAAGCGAGCCTACGTGCAGGGACTTGGCAGTGCAGTCAAAACCGATATAGGCGGTGACTTCACCCTTGGCCGCCAGCTCATCAAGGCCTGCTGCGTCTGAGCATTGATGGATATAGCCCCGGGTTGAAAGGGTGTTAAGAAAGTCTGATTTATATGTAGTCATGGTGGGCTGCTCATAGCATGGGATAATCCGGTGTCAAAACTAACAACCGCAATCGGCCTGATGTCAGGCACCTCGCTCGACGGCATCGATGTTGCCCTCATTCGTACCGATGGGGAAGATATTGTCGAACGAGGGCCATCGCAAACTTATGCCTATTCGGATGAGCAGCGCAATATTTTGCACGCTGCCCTTGGGGAAGCCAAAACCCTCACGAGGCGAGACGACAGGCCCTCTGGCCTCGCCAGGGCGGAAACCGCACTCACCGATTGGCATGTGCAGGCGGTTGAGAGTTTTCAGAAAGCCAACCCGGCAACCATTGATGTCATCGGCTTCCACGGGCAGACGGTTGTTCACCGCCCTGAAATAAAGCTCACAGTTCAACTCGGCGACGGTAACGCACTGGCCAAAAGATTGGGAGTGCCAGTTGTTCATGACATGCGCGCCGCAGACGTGGCCGCAGGCGGGCAGGGCGCACCGTTTGTTCCCGTCTATCATCGCGCACTGGCCGCGAGCTTGCCGGAACGGCCCGTAGCTTTTGTGAATATCGGGGGCGTGGCCAACATCACCTGGATTGGTGCCGATGGTGAGATGATCGCCTTTGATACGGGTCCCGGAAATGCACTGCTCAATGATTGGGCCATGCGTTACTTAGGGGTTCCGCAGGATACCGGCGGGGCGCTGGCTCTTAAGGGCAAAGTCAATGATGATGTGTTGGACGCTGCGTTGGCCTTGCCGTATTTTAATCTGCCCCCTCCAAAGTCATTGGATCGCAATGCCTTTGAAGCTTTGTCACTCAATGGGCTATCGCCGGAAGATGGTGCCGCAACCTTGGTAGCCTTCACCAAAACCACAATCATGCTAGCCAATGATTGGTTTCCGTCTTCGCCAAAGCGCTACATCGTTTGTGGCGGCGGTCGGCACAATCCCGCGATCATGTCTTCCTTTCCGGGACGTCCAGACTTTTTTCAAACAGCAGAGCAAGCTGGCTTCAACGGCGACTCAATCGAAGCGGAGGCCTGGGCCTATCTCGCCGTGCGCAGCCAAAAGAAATTGCCCCTCAGCTTCCCCATGACGACGGGTGTGAGCGAGCCGATGACGGGTGGCGTATTAGCTCTCCCGTGACAGGCGCTTGTCCAGATAGGTTGAGCAAATTTTGGTGAGTTCGTCGGTCTTGTCCTGGAAGAAGTGATTGGCACCGGCGACAACCTTATGCTCGATGACGATTCCCTTCTGAGTCTTCAACTTGGAAACGAGGCTGTGAACCGATTCCGGTGAGGCCACAACGTCCTTCTCGCCGTTCACAAACAGGCCCGATGCCGGACAGGGGGCTAGGAACGAAAAGTCGTAATGCTTGGCCAATGGCGCAATGGAAATGAAGCCGCCGATCTCAGGCCGCCGCATCAGAAGCTGCATGGAAATCCAAGCCCCGAAGGAAACCCCGGCAATCCAGCAGATCTTGGCTTCCCGGTTAAAGGACTGCAGCCAATCCAAGGCCGAGGCCGCGTCCGAAAGCTCGCCAGCACCATTCTCAAAAAGCCCTTGGCTGCGGCCTACACCTCTGAAATTAAAGCGTAAAACCGAGAATCCGCGGCTCACAAAGGTCTGGTAAAGCGAATGCACAATGGGGTTGTTCATCGTGCCCCCAAAGGCGGGATGGGGATGCAGCAAAATTGCTATGGGCGAACCTGC
>CAZAMS010000213.1:0-6914 GCA_964486305.1 uncultured Aestuariivirga sp. | reverse complement strand
TGAGTCGCTTGGCGCTTTCGTGAGTTGGCGCAAGTTGCCGAGAAAACCCACAGAACACTCGAATTGTCGGAATCTGGTCCTGTTTGTTTTCTGCACAAAACCCAAGCAAATTGCGGCGCACTTTCCGGACAGACTCTTAGGCGACTTCTCGGTCAAACTACGACTTGTCCGCTCTTCATTGCTCAGCTGACGTTCTGTCGACGACTATGCGGCAGGCACAAACTTCAGCGCCAACCCGTTCATGCAATAACGCAGGCCCGTGGGCTGCGGCCCGTCATCGAACACATGGCCCAGGTGCCCGCCACACCGGCGGCAATGCACTTCGGTGCGCTTGGTGAACAGGGTATTGTCTTCCTTCTCGCCTACTGCATTCGGCAACACATCAAAGAAACTCGGCCAGCCCGTGCCACTTTCATATTTCGCTTCAGACGAATAAAGCGGCAGATCGCAGCCAGCGCACGCATATGTGCCCTTGCGATGCTCGTCCAGAAGCGCGCTACTGTTGGGAGGCTCCGTGTTTTCCTCGCGCAGAACCATGAATTGTTCGCGCGTCAGCAAGGCTTTCCATTCGTCATCAGTTTTCGTGATCTCAAAGGTTTCGGCCAAGCCCAGGCGGCTCGCAAAGCCCAGGCCAATGACGGAAAATCCGGCATATTTCAAAATGCTGCGGCGGTCCATGATATCCTCACTTTATCATAGATACGGTCCGGATTGCGAAAAGGTTTCAGAGGTCCTCGCGGGCTTCGGCAGCCGCCGCTTGGGGAGTGGGAAGATGCCGGGCCAGAACCGAAGCCCCAGCATTGGTCCCCAACCACAGGAATTGCAAAACCGAAAACGAAGCCACGCCTGCGATAATAAGAAATGCCATCGAAAAATCGCTTGCCAGGATATCCATACTGCCGCGCAATGCCTGCTCCGATTCCAAAATAAGGGCGGCCACGGCAACGCCGGCAGAAAGGGAAATCTGCTGGGCCACCGTGTAAAGGCTTGTGGCCTTGCTGGCCTCGTGTCGATCTATGTCTGCGTAAGACAAGGCATTCAATGCCGTAAACTGAAGCGATCTCAAAAATCCACTGATCGGCAAGAGGAGCGATATCAACACGAAGGATGTCGTGGCCGTCAGCAAGCCATAGGCCGCCATGAACCCGCAAGACATGATACCATTTGCAACAAGCAGCGACCGGAATCCAAACCGGCGGAGGAGCCTCGCCGTTGAGAATTTCATGGCAATGGCACCTGCGGCCGCGGAGCAGGTCAGCAGGCCGGATTGAAAGGCCGTGAACCCGAAGCCGAGTTGAAACATAAGGGGCATAAGAAACGGAATTGCGCCGACACCGATGCGATAAAAACTGCCACCCACAACACTGGCCAGAAAGCTTTGAATTCGCAGAAGCCTGAGATCAAGAATTGGCTCCTGAATGGATAGCGCGTGGCGCACATAGAGCGCCAGACAAATGCTTCCAAAGACTACCAACGCAAGGAGCGCGTAATCAGGCAACAGGTCACGACCCACAATGGTAGAGCCGAACACCAGTGAAGACAGCCCCAACGCAGAGAGCTGAAAACCCCAGAGATCGAGAGGTGGAACTTTTTCTGCAAGGGTGTTCGGCATCAGCCGCGTTGCCAGCATTATCCCCAGCAGACCAATGGGAATATTCATCCAGAATATCCAGCGCCAGTCAAAATAAGTGGTGATAAATCCCCCGATTGGAGGCCCTACCAAAGGACCCATGAGCGCTGGAATTGTAAGCCAGGCCAAGGCATCCACCAGTTGCGATTTCGAAACTGTCCTCAGGATAATGATGCGTCCCACCGGCACCATCATGGCACCGCCCATGCCCTGCAGGGCTCGTGCGGCGATAAGCCAGCCCAGAGATTGGGAAAATCCGCAGGCAATGGAACCCTGCATGAATACGGCAAAGGCAACCCGGAACACATGCTTTGCCCCAAACCGGTCTGCACACCAGCCACTGATGGGAATGAAAATGGTAAGGCTCAAAAGATAGGTCGTGAAAGCCAGCTTCAGCACAATGGGGTCTGTGCCAAGGTCCGTCGCAATGGCCGGAAGCGAAGTGGCAATCACCGTCGAATCCATGTTTTCCATGAACAGGGCCGAGGCGATAATCAGGGGAATGAGACGGGCGGAGGATGGCATTTCTGTTATGTCTAACATAGGGACCAGTATAAATTCAGGCATTCTGCCCCCAAAAGCTCATGCATTAGTGCAGCAAACCCATGCAATTGATTCATGAGACTCAAGTTTTTCGGATTTCTTGTGGTTTTATTGGTCTCATCTTCGCCCCGCCACCGCCCCCGTGGCTTTAAATCTGGCCAGCTGATCGCTATACTTACGTCATGATTTCAAGATTTTTTACCTGGCTGGAGAACTATGTCGATTCGTTCCCAATGCACCGCGCTGAAAAGCCCTCGCCGAAGCTTTTCGCCTTTGCCTTTCATTACACGAAACCTTTTCTGCCACTGCTGATCGCATCAATCCTGTTCTCGACAGTTATTGCCCTCATCGAAGTTTACCTGTTCGCTTTCATCGGCAATCTGGTTGACCTGCTGTCAACGGCAGACCGTGCCACCTTCTGGGAAGTCAACGCCACCAAATTGATCCTGATGGGCATCCTGGTTTTGCTGGTGCTTCCAGTCCTGAATTTCATTTCGGAGGCAATTTCGCATCAGGGCCTGCGCGGCGCCTTCGCCATGCGCATCCGCTGGCTGGCGCACCGTTATGTGCTGCGCCAGAGCATGGACTTCTTCCACAATGATTATGCCGGCCGCGTCGCCACCAAGGTTATGCAGGCCGCACTCGGCGTGCGCGACGCAGTGATGAAAATCACCGAAGTTGTAGTTTATGTAGTTGTCTATTTCGCCGGCGCGCTCGTTCTCGTGGCAACAAGTGATTACTGGCTGATGGTTCCGCTTCTCGTCTGGCTTGGCGGTTATGTGCTGGCCTGCTGGTACTTCGTGCCGCGCATGGGCAAATTGTCTGAAGCCCAGGCAGAATTGCGCTCCCTTGTGGTGGGCCGTGTGGTCGACAGCTACACCAACATCTCGACGGTCAAACTTTTCGCCCATGCGGAACGCGAAGATTCCTATGCCAGGGAAGGCATGGGCTGGATGTTGGAAAGCGTCAACAGGTCCATGCGCATGTCCACCTTCATGACATCAACGCTCAGCCTGCTCAGCGGCATTCTCATTTTCATGATGTCCGGCATTTCCATCTACCTCTGGCATGTCGGCGCCATCACCATTGGCGCCATCGCCTTCTCCGTCGGCTTGACGCTGCGACTCAAGGCCATGTCGCAATGGATCATCTGGGAAGTGGCCGGGCTGTTTGAAGATATCGGTGTCGTCCAGGACAGCATTGAAACTGTGGCGCGCGACCGTCTCGTGGCCGACGTGCCAAATGCAAAGCCGCTTGTCGTAAAAAAGGGGGAAATCGTCTTTGACGCCGTGCGCTTCAACTATGGCAAGGAAAAAGTGGAAGGCCGAGCTGATATCGTTGATGGCTTCTCGCTCACCGTCAGGGCTGGCGAAAAAGTGGGGCTTGTTGGCCGCTCCGGCGCGGGCAAATCCACCCTCGCCAATTTGCTGCTGCGCTTTTATGATCTTGAGAGTGGTGCCATTCGCGTTGATGGCCAGGACATCTCGCAAGTGGCCCAGGAATCTCTGCGCGCCAATATCGGTGTAGTCACACAGGATACCTCCCTGCTCCACCGTTCCGTCATGGATAATCTGCGCTATGGCATGCCCGATGCGGCCTTTGCTGATGTCGAAGCTGCGGCGCGCAAGGCTCATGCCGACGAATTCATCGCCAACCTTGTCGACCCCAAGGGCCGCAAAGGCTATGACGCCCATGTGGGTGAGCGCGGTGTAAAACTCTCCGGTGGTCAGCGCCAGCGTATCGCCATTGCCCGCGTGCTGCTCAAGAACGCCCCCATCCTGGTACTCGACGAAGCAACCAGTGCGCTTGATTCTGAAGTCGAGGCCGCCATTCAGGAAAATCTCTATACCCTGATGGAGGGTAAAACCGTGATCGCCGTCGCCCACCGGCTTTCAACCATTGCCGCCATGGACCGCCTCATCATCATGGACAAGGGCCGCATTGTGGAAGAAGGCACCCATAAGCAATTGCTCAAGCGTAATGGCCTCTACGCCAACCTCTGGAAACGCCAGTCTGGCGGCTTCCTGGTGGATGAAGCGGTGCTGGCTGCCGAGTAACCTTTCGTTAACCATAGTCCGGCCACAAGTGACCTTGAATAGGCCCCAGTCAATTTTGAGGGAAACCATGAAACACGCCATTATCGCCTTGACCGCCGCATCATTCCTGCTCACCGCCTGCTCGACCGACCCCTATACCGGCGAGCAAAAGGTTTCCAACACCGCCATCGGCGCGGGCACCGGCGCCTTGCTCGGCACGGCCGCAGGCGCGCTCCTGGGCACCACCACAAATGTGAAGACACGCAAGGCCATGCTCATTGGTGCCGGCATTGGCGCATTGGCCGGTGGTGGCGTTGGCCTCTACATGGACAATCAGGAAGCCAAGTTGCGTGATCGCCTGGAAGGCTCCGGCGTATCCGTCACCCGCGATGGCGACAACATCATCCTCAACATGCCATCCAACATCACCTTCGCCACCGACCAATCGGACATCAAGCCGGCTTTCTACGACGTGCTGAATTCCGTCGCCATCGTGTTGCGCGAATTCAACCAGACTCTGGTCGATGTGAACGGCCATACGGACTCCGACGGTTCCGACGAATACAATGACGACCTCTCAAGCCGCAGGGCCAATTCCGTGGCACACTACCTCGTCTCACAGCAACTCGACAGCCAGCGCTTCTCAGTCCAGGGCTTCGGCGAAAGCCAGCCCGTGGCCTCCAACGCCAGCGTTTCCGGCAAAGCCCAGAACCGCAGGGTTGAAATTCAGATTGTTCCGCTGACATAATCTGGCGTCTTCTCCTGCGAAGCGGGAGAAGAAAGGGGCCCGTCCTGCGAAGCAAAGCGGAGCAGGATGGGATAGATGAGGGCGCTTTAGTGCAAACTCGCTTCCCCTCACCTTTCCCATTGCGTTCCGCAATAGGCCCCTGTCCTCTCCCGCAAGCGGTAGAGGACACCGGAGCACAGCACTTTAGCGAACGACAAATCTGCTCTATAGCCCCCGCATGACCACAGCGCGTGTAATTCTCACCGTCCCTGCCCTTACCCTTTTGGCGGCTGAAGAAACGGCAAGCCGATTCGAAAATGATTTTCGGATTGAGCTCTTGGCTGTCACGATCAATGAAACTGACGAAGCCAAAAACCTTTGGGAGACCGTGGCCTACTTTGGTGATGCGTCAGACGCCCATGAGGCGCAACAGATTTTGCAATTGTCGTCAGGCATTATTTCAATCTTGCCGGATACAGATTGGGTCAAGCATTCTCTCGAAGGGCTGGCACCCGTAGTCGCAGGGAGATTTTTTCTCCACGGCTCCCATGACCGCGGACGCAGACGGCATGGTGGCGTGCCCCTGGAGATCGATGCGGGCACTGCTTTTGGCACCGGTCATCATGGCACTACGGAAGGATGCCTGCTCGCCCTTGATGCAATCTTGAAACGGCGCAAGCCCAGACGCATTCTTGATCTCGGTTGTGGGACCGGAGTTCTGGCTATTGCCGCCGCGCAAGCCACGAAACAAAAGACTCTTGCTACTGACATCGACGCAGAAGCAGTACGGGTCACGCAACTGAATGCGGCCCTCAATGGCGTTGGCCCTCTGATCAATGGGGCAACAGCGCCGGGGCTAAAGCACATGAGAATTGCAAGTGGCGCACCCTATGATCTGATCTTCGCCAATATTCTCGCGCGTCCCCTCACCAGCCTCGCCCAGGGCTTGAAATCAATTCTGGCTCCAGGGGGCAATCTTATTCTCTCTGGCCTCACCCACGATCAGGTGCGTTGGGTCTCAGCCGCCTATCGCAATCACGGTCTGGTCTGCAGCCAAACTCTGCTTCTCGGTAACTGGGCTACCCTCACCCTCTCCAACAAGAAAAAACGCCCGAAACACTTTCGTGCCGGGCGTCTAGTTTCCAGTGCTGTAGGCACGGGATGGGAAGAGGCTTAGTTGCCCCAAACCATCTTTTCGATTTCCGAGCGGCGCACGCCGATATCGGCAAGCATACGATCGTCCAGCTGGTGCAGCTGGCGCGCTGCGCGGGTGCGCGCGAAATAGCTCTTCACGCGGCCCATAATGCCGGGGGCAAAATCGCTGCCCTTGTTGTGGATGGCTTCACGGCCATAAGTAGTCGTTGTCATGGTCTTTCTCCTTCAATCTTCCCAAGAAACCGGCCTGAATTCGGCGCCTTGAGGTGTTAATTCTTGTGCGATGCACATCTACATCGCCAATATATGCTGCAGATCGCCCTATTCGTAGAGATAACCTACCACATCTGCTATGCGTTATTGACATGACATCGTTCATGTTCCGTTAATCTGCATGATAGCTCTTATACGCTTGAAATATGACAATTATTCAACGGTTTGTACCTTTGTTTAGTCACAATAGTTGAGAAATTGTTAAATCTCAAAATACAAGATTCGAATTATTTGGGGGATTTTCGGTGTTAAGGCATGCTAATCAAGCATGAAACGCGTTGGCCTAAATTTTGCACTGCACAATACAACAAAAAATGCCCGACCTATTGGTCGGGCACCGTAATTCGCAAAACTTGCTTGCTAGCGATTAAGCAGCAGTCAGATTGCCCGCCGAGCTCTTGCCCGTACGCTTGTCGGTCACGATTTCAAAGGAGACCTTCTGGCCTTCCTTGAGAGTGCGCAGACCGGCGCGCTCTACAGCGGAAATATGAACAAAAACGTCCTTGCTTCCGTTGTCCGGTTGAACAAAGCCGTAGCCCTTTTGCTCATT
>CAZAMS010000212.1:0-7619 GCA_964486305.1 uncultured Aestuariivirga sp. | reverse complement strand
TAACCCTGGCCACCGCCCACCCCGCCAAATTCCCCGAGGCGGTTGAAAAAGCCAGCGGAATAAGGCCCCATTTACCCCAAAGACTATCCCACTTGCTCAATGCCAAAGAACGCTTCACTATATTGCCAAACAGCGCCACGGTGGTCAGGGATTTTATCTTGGCCCTTAAATAGGGGCTGAAATGGGATTGAGTTATGGGTGTTGAGATTACCTGCCTGCCAAATGGGTTAAACGTGTTGACCCACGCCATGCCCCATATTGAAACCGTTGCCCTCGGGATTTGGGTAAAGGCAGGAGCCAGAGACGAAAGGCCGGAAGAAAACGGCATCGCCCATTTCCTCGAACACATGGCCTTCAAGGGCACCAGGCGCCGCACCGCCAAGGGCATAGCCGAAGAAATTGAATCGGCAGGTGGTGAAATCAATGCCTCGACCGGCATGGAAACAACCACCTACTACGCCCGCGTGCTGAAGGATGACTGGGCCATGGCCCTTGATATCCTCGCCGACATTTTCACCGAATCTGCGCTGGATGATGACGAATTGGAACGCGAACGCGATGTGATCCTGCAGGAAATTGCCGCCGCCAAAGACCAGCCCGATGACCTCGTATTTGATCTTGCCCAGAGCGCCAGCTACGGCGACCATCCCCTGGGCCGCTCGATACTCGGTACCTCAGAGCTTATAGCCACCGTGGACCGTGAAAAGATGTTGGCCTGGCGCAACAGGAATTATTGGGCCTCGCGTATTGTCGTGGCGGCTGCTGGCAATATTGACCATGAAAAATTTTCCGAAGCGGCAGCAAGGCTTTTTGGGAATATTGAACGCGGGCAGCAACCCCAGCGCGAACCACCAAGCTTTACCGGCGCCGAGCAAAAGGCGCAAAAACCGCTCGACCAAACCCATATCGTTCTTTCCTTTGCGGCCCCAAGCTACCGCGATCCTGAGATTTACCAGTTGCAGATCCTGTCGAATATTCTGGGTGGCGGAATGTCATCCCGCCTTTTCCAGGAAGTTCGCGAGAAGCGCGGGCTGTGTTACAGCGTTTTCGCTTTTGGCTCGGCCTATGAGGATGCAGGCCAGATCGGGGTCTATGCCGCAAGTTCACCCGAACATACGGAAGAACTCCTTGATGTCACATCAGGTGTCATCATGTCGGTTGCAAGCGCTGTGACCGATGCCGAGGTTGCCCGCGCCAAAGCCCAGTTAAAATCCAGCCTTGTCATGAATTTGGAAAGTGCTTCTTCGCGCGCCGATCAAATCGCCAGGCAGTTTCTGGCCTTTGGTTTGGTTCCGGCAATTTCGACCCTCGTGGAAAAAATTGAGGCGGTAACGCCAGGGCAGGTGCGTGATCTTGCGGCGCGGCTGTTCCAAAATAAAATACCTGCGGTCAGTGCGGTCGGTCAGCTGTCTCATCTGTCTGCACACAAGAAAATATCGGGCTATTTTTCAAAACACTGATGTGAAGGCCAAATGCCATGGTATTTTTGCGATCACCTTTTGCCCAGGACCCGATGCCACAACTGCATTATGGCTCCGTAGTCCTGCGCCCTCCGGTACTCTCTGATTTTGACGAGTGGGTGCGCCTGCGCCAGGAGAGCAGGGATTTCCTGGCACCCTGGGAGCCCCTGTCACCGGCCAATGAATACAGCAAGTTCAGTTTTCGCGCCCGCATCAAGCACTATCAGCAACAGGCAAAAAATGATGCGGCCTATCCCTTCTTTATTTTTCACCACGAAAAAGATCACCTCCTGGGCGCCATTACCGCCTCAAACATAAGACGGGGTGCAGCGCAGATGTGTTCCATGGGATATTGGATCGGCAAGCCCTATGCCCGCCAAGGCCATATGGGCCACGCCCTGAACGCACTTGTAGGCCATGCCTTCAATGGCCTGGGCCTGCACCGCGTGGAAGCCGCCTGTCTGCCCTCAAATCAGGCTTCAATTGCCCTGCTGCGCCGCAGCGGGTTTTCAGAAGAGGGCTTGGCGCGGAAATACCTGAATATAGCGGGAAAATGGCAGGATCACCTGTTGTTTGCGCGGCTGCCAGAGGCCCGCTAGCGGCAGTTCTTGCCAGTAGGGTCGCAGCACGTTACGTAGTACCCCACCAGTTGAGGCCGGCATAACTGGAGCATGTCCCGATGAAGTTGCATGACTTCGTCGACAAGGACATGCTCCAACACATAGAATTTGCGCGATTCCTTTTCGGCGAAATGATTTAACTTCGCCAGGAAGCGCGCTAGGACGGGCGGATGTTATTGCGTTTTGCTTCTCTTCTGATTCTGATTTTTCTCAGCGTTGCAAATTTTGCAACGGCGCAAACGCGTATGGATGCGGGGGCAATGGGCTCCAGCCAGGATCTTGCCCCGATTTTGCAACAAATCGTCACCGACAGTCCGGATGTTCAGGCAACACTGCCGCGCGATGCCACCGGAAAGGTCGGTGTCATTGAGTTAAAATCATCCCGTACGGCGCCCACGCACCGCTGGTCAATTTTTACCCTGGTAAATACGTCAACGGTACAGCGAAACCTCATCGTGGCAATTGATCACCAGAGATTTGCAGGCTCCCGGCTGATCTATCCGTTTGCCCCTGGAAGCGTCGTTGCAAGCATTGCCCATACGGGTTCTCTAGCCCCTGCCAAAATATCGGCCCTGGGGCAGGATGCATTTGGCATTGTGCTGGAACCATCGGCAACGATTAGTCTTGCGCTGGAAATGACCGGGGATTCTCCCGGTGCCACGCTCTGGGACCGCGATGCGTTCGATTCAGTGTCACGCTCAATTGCCTTCTTTCGCGGTGCAATTCTGGGCGTTGCCGTCTTGCTGTCACTCAGCATGCTGGTGCTTTACACCACCCGGGCCCGCGCCTCATTTCTGTCAGGCGGTATATTTGCCCTTGCCTCCGTGGCCTTTGTGGCCCTGGAGGCCGGTTACTTTGCACAGGCTAGAAAACTTTTTTTAGGATTTGCGATATCTCCAGCCGAGGCGCGCGCCGTTATTGAATCCCTGATGGCCGTTGGGCTTCTGCTGTGCCTCACAGCCCTGGGTGATCTCAGGCGAACCATTCCGGTTCTGCGGAATATTTTCGTGGGCCTGGCGGCGGCGGGAACAGCACTCCCGGTCTATGCCTTTGTAGATCCGCTGCTTGTTTCGGCCATAGCCCGCATTGCATTTGCGATTATCGCGACCGTTGGTTTCTTCATTCTGTTTCGCTTGCGCTGGGACAGGCCGGCGGAATCAGCCTTGCTGCTGTGGTCCACCGTCGTCATCTGGACCTTTCTGGCGGCCATGGCGGCTTTTTCAAAAAGCAGCAGTGCCTATATTTCACCGGCCCTTCTCCTTGGCCTGATCATCGTTCTTATTTTCATGAGTTTCCGCTTTGCCCAGAGTGCCGCCAGCACGGGCCTGCTTTCACGGCGGCTGTTCCAGGAAGCAGGCCGCCGCGGCTTGGCCCTTGCAGGGGCCCAGCAATATGTCTGGGACTGGCAACCGGACGATCAAGATCTGTTTGTGAGCGAGGAATTGGAACTGGCCCTGGGGCACCAGCCGGGAACATTGAGCCAGACAACCGCCGAGTCCTTGCTGGACATCATGCACCCGGCCGATCGCGGGGCCTATCTCGCAACCGTGGAAAATGCCGAACGCCGGGGCCGTGGGCTGATCAACCAGGAGCTTCGCCTGCGCCGTGGCGATGGAACCTACCGTTGGTTTGAGCTGCGGGCCCGCGCCATGGCGGGTTCAGACAATCGCATGGTGCGCAGCATCGGCACCCTGTCCGACATAACCAATGCCAAGAGAACCGAGGAACGCCTTCTCAATGACGCGGTTTATGACCGGGTAACCGGCCTTCCCAATCGCGCCCTGTTCATGGATCGTCTGAAGCGCGAGACCGCCAAGCCCAATTCCGACAATCTTCATGTTATTCTTGTTGATATAGATCGCTTCAAGACCGTCAACGATGGCCTGGGCCACGACGCTGGCGACAGTTTGTTGACGGTCCTTGGCCGCCGCCTTGAGTCACTCCTGGGCTCAGAAGATACTGTCGCGCGGCTGCCTGGTGACCAGTTTGCTGTCTTGTTTTCAGGAACCGGACCCATGCGGGATATCAAACGTTTCACCGATGGAATGCGCCTGACAATCGCCAAGCCGGTTAATATAAACCAGCAGGAAATCTTCATGACCGCCTGCCTGGGCGTGGCCAGTTTCAGCGAAGGCAGTTCAACCGCCGAGCAACTCATGAAGGATGCGGCCATCGCCCTTTATGAAGCCAAGCGCCGCGGCAAGGAGATGATTGAGTTCTTCAAGTCTTCCATGCGCGATAATCGCGGTGAACTGGTGGCCCTGGAAGCTGAACTGCGCCGCGCCCTGGAGCGCAATGAAATCGAGGTTCATTATCAACCCATCGCCAGGTTGAGCGACATGGATCTGGCGGGATTTGAAGCCCTAGTTCGCTGGCGTCATCCCGCCCTTGGACTTCTGTCACCGGAGAGCTTTCTCGGCCTCGCCGAGCAAACCGGCATGATCAAGGATATTGGCCGCTTTGTCCTGAATGAAGCAACACGGCAGCTCGGCATCTGGCAACGGGCCTTCAGGCCCTCAGAGCCGGTGTTCATGGCGGTCAACGTGTCGGCCAGCCAGCTCATGGATGCCGATTTGGTTGCCGACATAAGAGCCGCTGTGACGCGTGAAACAGTTTACCGGCAAACCCTGAAAATTGAGGTGACTGAGTCCGCTGTGATGCAATATCCGGAAAAATCGGCCAGCCTGTTGGAACAGGTCAAACAGCTTGGTGTTGGATTGGCCTGTGATGATTTCGGAACCGGTTATTCATCGCTTTCAAGTCTTCGCCACCTGCCTTTTGATACATTGAAGGTTGACCGCTCCTTTATCGTGCCCGAATCCGAGGATGAAAAGGCGGCCATCATCCTGCAATCAATTGTCGCGCTCGCCCACGATCTCGGCTTGGTGATTGTTGCGGAAGGCATTGAGGATCAGGCGCAGGTTGACCGACTCGTCGAGCTTCAGTGTGACTACGGCCAGGGATTTTTCATTGGCCAGCCGATGACCGCAAAGCAGGTGAGCGAGTCATTGACTTCAGTGCCCTATGTCAAAGGCCATGGCCGCACCGCAATGTCAAAGCTGTGGGAACGCGCTGCCCATGAGCCAACACCAGTTGCGGTTGACAAGGACTTCAGCGTCATGGCCATCGATATTGCGGTTTCACAAAAAAATTCCGAGTGGGAAATGATGAAGGAGGTTGCGCTGGCCATACAGGCGGAGAAATCAGCGGCATTGCCGCCCCCTGGCTCTTCGCCCATGGCTCCGCGGTTCAGCAAACCTCTGCCTGTAGAATTGCCACCCCTGCCTATAGAATTGCCACCCGTGCCTGAAGAACTGCCACCCATGCCTGTAGTCGAAGAAAAGTCTGCAAAAAAAACGAAAAAGAAACCGGCAGGAAAGAAGAAACAGGTGCTCAACAAAGACGACCCCAAACCCTCAAGCGTGTCCTGAATCGGGCGACAGCATAAGCGGGTCGACCCCTATTTTTTTGAGGGCGCGCCCATATTTTCCGTCATTGTCGGCCCCAAAGATCAAATCCTCATCGGCTTCGCAATGCAGCCAGCCGTTGTGCTGGATTTCATTTTCAAGCTGGCCCGCAACCCAGCCGGAATAGCCCAAGGCCAGCATCACTTTTCCAGGGCCGTTACCCCGGGCAATGGCCTGCAGGATTTCGACAGTGGCAGTGAGCGCAATGGTGTCATTGATGGGCAGGCTGGTATTGTTGGAAAGGTAATCCGTGCTGTGCAGAACGAAGCCGCGAAACTGCTCCACTGGACCGCCAAAGAGCACTGGCAAGTTGAGAACTGGCGGAGCAAGAGTGCGAACTTCCTCAGGCGGCACGATTTTCAGCTGTTCGACGAGATCGGAAAAAAACATCATGGGTGCCGTCTTGTTGACGATAATCCCCATCGCTCCGCTTTTGCTATGCGCACACATAAAAATGAGCGACCTGTCAAAACGGGGATCACCAATGCCCGGCATGGCAATGAGGATTTGGCCTTCAAGATAATGCGAAGCAGTCATAGACTCAATTTATCTGGAATTTGGTCTTTAGAAAAGCACACCATTGTGACAGGAAATTGATTGGGAAATCAACGTTCAGGCGCCATAATGGAGGATATGAACAGAAGATACGCCCTATTTGCCCTTGCCGCTGCGCCATTCATGGCCACAACCGCGCAGAGCGGGGTGGCGCCACCCTTTAAGGTCTCGATGCTCTCCGGCGGGCAGGATGGAGATATTTGGCAGGCTGGCATTCTCGTTGAATTGGAACCGGGCTGGAAAACCTATTGGCGTGTGCCGGGCGATACGGGAATTCCTCCGCAGTTCGATTGGGCCGGTTCAAAAAACAGTGGTTCAATCGAGGTAGGCTATCCCCTCCCCAGCCGCTTTCAGGATGCTGGCGGCGAATCAATTGGTTACCACGACCAAGTTTTGTTTTCTCTGTTCGTGAGGTCTGAGAAACCGGACGAAATGGTCCATTTGCAACTCAGCATGTTTTTTGCAGTTTGCAAGGAGGTTTGCATCCCTGCCAAGGCCAAGGCTGAATTGCTGCTCAATTCATCAGCAACAAGTCCGGTTTTGAGCGATTGGCAGAAGCGCGTGCCACGTATCGTCGTAGTTGGCGAAACCCCTTCCGTGGCGGCGGCACGCATTGAAATAATGAAAGATAAGCCAATGCTCGTCTTGAGCCTTGCCAGGGCAGTCCAGGATATTTTTGTCGAATCCGCGACCACCGCCTATTTCGGAAAGCCGCAATTTGATGTTGTCTCCGGTGAGGCATGGTTGCCAATCGCCAACCTTAAAGACAATCAAAAACTCCGTGGCGCGCCTATAAAACTCACCCTCTCGTTGGGCGATTCCGGCATTGAACAAATGCTCGCCATCAATTAAATCAGCTTCCGTGTTCATCACTTTCAGGAATTTCCCATGACAATTGCTATCGGAGATCATCTGCCAGAGGTAGAGTTTTTGATGATGACCGGTGACGGTCAGCAGAAGGTTTCAACCGATGTGATTTTCGCCGGCCGAAAAGTTGTGCTTTTTGCCGTGCCGGGTGCGTTCACCCCCACCTGCAGCAGGAATCATTTGCCGGGCTTCCTGAACAATGTCGAAGCCATTAAGGCCAAGGGTGTTGACTCAGTCGTGTGTGTGACCGTGAACGACATCCATGTTGCCAATGCCTGGGCCAAGCACACGGGGGCGGAAGGAAAGATCACCATGCTGGCCGATGACAATGGAAAATTCACCAAGGCCGTGGGCATGAGCAAATTTTTCCCCGATTCAGGCATGGGTGAACGCTCACGGCGCTATTCCATGATCATAGAAGATGGTGTGGTGCGTCAGCTCAATGTTGAAGACAAGCCCGGTGTCAATGTGTCGGGCGCGGATACTATTCTGGAACAGTTGTAACTTATGGAACCTCTGAATAAACTGTAGTTTCAAGATGGCCGAGTTTTTTCTGGCAATGCTGCCGTGTTCGTGATTGGGATTTTGCGTGAGTGGTATTTTTTTAACCAATATCGCGGTATCCGGACGCACCTCTGGCGTCAGGTCAT
>CAZAMS010000211.1:0-5923 GCA_964486305.1 uncultured Aestuariivirga sp. | reverse complement strand
CAAGAAGGTTGTCATTGTGGGTTATGGCAGCCAGGGCCGGGCCCATGCGCTGAACCTGAAGGATTCGGGCGCCAAGAACCTGGCGGTGGCGCTCAAGGCCGGTTCGCCTACGGTGAAGAAGGCGGAGGCCGATGGCCTCAAGGTGATGACCGTGGCCGAGGCCGCCAAGTGGGGCGATCTCCTGATGATGGCGGCGCCCGATGAGCTGCAAGCCGATATTTTCAAAGCCGACATTGCGCCCCATATCCGCGATGGTGCGGCGATTGCTTTCGCCCACGGCCTCAATGTGCATTTCAACCTGATCGAGCCGAAGAAGACCATCGACGTCATCATGATTGCGCCGAAGGGCCCGGGCCATACGGTGCGCGGTGAATATCTGAAGGGCGGCGGCGTGCCTTGCCTGATCGCCATAAACCAGGATGCTTCTGGGAATGCCCATGATCTCGCTTTGTCCTACGCCTCAGGCGTAGGCGGCGGGCGCTCCGGCATTATCGAAACCACCTTCAAGGAAGAATGCGAAACCGATTTGTTCGGCGAGCAGGTTGTGCTCTGCGGCGGCTTGGTTGAACTGATCCGCGCCGGTTTTGAAACGCTGGTGGATGCGGGTTACGCGCCGGAGATGGCCTACTTCGAATGCCTGCATGAAGTGAAGCTGATTGTGGACCTGATCTATGAAGGCGGCATTGCCAACATGAACTATTCGATCTCAAATACGGCGGAGTGGGGCGAATACGTCACCGGCCCCCGCATCATCACGAGCGAAACCAAGGCCGAGATGAAGCGCGTGCTGGCCGACATTCAGACGGGCAAGTTCACGAGCGAATGGATGCAGGAATACCGCGCCGGGTCCGCCCGCTTCAAGGCCATCCGCCGCAACAACGACAGCCATTCCATCGAAGCCGTCGGCGCAAAGCTCCGTGAAATGATGCCATGGATCGCCAAGAACAAGCTGGTGGACAAGGCGCGGAATTGACGCCGAAGGCGTCATCACCGGGCTTGACCCGGTGATCTAGAAAAAATGAATTAGGGTCGCAGCAACGTGGCCCTTTTTTGTCATCCCGATGAAAATCGGGACCCAGACGTGAACTGCTGAGATTGTTAAAAGTCTAGGCCCCTGCTTTCGCCGGGGTGACGGAACTGGGGAACGGTATTTGTTACTTACACCAACTCCAAGCGTAACTTCCGTCCCACAATCATTGCGGCGCGTTGCAGGGTTTCGAGGTGGGTATTTTTGCTTTGAGGGTCGAGGACGTGGTTTAGTTGGGCATGGCTTACTTGCATCATTTCAATCATGCGTTTTTTGTTGATTTTCTTCTTTTTCATTTCTTCGCCCAATTGCCATGCAATTACTGATTTGATGGCGTAGACGGTTGCTTCGGCGAGAATGCCTTCTTCTTCCAGCCAATTTTCCAGGGAAGTGCCACGATGGATATTTTTTACGCTCATGCGCTCCACTCCACCTCAATTTTGTCATTGCCGGATTCATTCCGGCAACCCATGGTGCCACATGCTCATCATTTGGAGAAGCGGACAAATGGGTCCCCGCAATAAATGCGGGGATGACAGGTTTGTAGAGTTGTGTGGATTGCTTCGCCTAGCTGAGGAAGGCCTGCTTGTTCTTTGCAAGCCAGCTGGTGAAGGGCGTGTTGTCGTTGCTGGTGAGCTTCTTGAAGTCGCCCGTCACGTCGGCCACGCGGCCTGCAGCAGTGTTGGTGTCGAAGGAAGCGAAGACGCGGGCGATCACTTCCGGCATGCCGGAGCCCACCATGCCCTGGACGAGACCATCAACCGGAACCTGAACGACGGCAATGGGCTTGCCAACCGCATCGCTCACCAGCTTTGCGATTTCAGCAGTGGTGCGCGCTTCCGCGCCGGAGAGCGTGTAGGTTTTCTTGCGCGTCTCGTTCGATGCCAATGCAGCTGCGGCGGACTTGGCCAAATCCTCGCGGGCGATATGGGCGATCTTTCCGTCACCCGCTGCGGTGTACCAGGTGCCGGACTTGATGGCGTGGGGCAGAGAATAGAAGAGGTTCTCGAAATACCAGTGATTGCGCAGAAGCGTCCAGCCCTTGAGCTTGCTTTCAGCCAGGGCCTTTTCAGTTCCCTCGTGGTCAGGGGCAAGCAGCAGGGGTGAATTTTCCGGGTTCGGCATCGAGGTATAAATGACGTGGGCGACGCCTGCCTTTTCGGCGGCGGCGATGGCGTTCTTGTGCTGCTCAAGGCGGTGGCCGGGGCGATCCATCGCATCGGTGCTGATGAGGAGGAGGCGGGTGGCACCCTTGAAGGCTTCCACCAATTTTGCCGTGTCATCAAAATCGGCGGCGCGAACGTCCACGCCCTTGGCTTTCAGCGCCGCTAGCGTTTCAGGCTTGCGGGTGGTGGCGATGATCTTGCTGGCTGGAATCTTGTGGGTGTCCAGGAGGTCGTTGATAACGAGTTGGCCCAGATGGCCGGAAGCGCCGGTAACGAGATACATGGGAAAATCCTTCTGTTGCAATGGTCTCTAATTGAGAGTAAGTCTCAAATAGAGTATTTTGAAAACCACGCAAGACGGCACTTTTGGCGCCTCTGGTTACACAGAAGGAACTACCTCGATGACTGCAGCACTCGCTCTTCAGCTCTCCAACCGGCTTGATCCCGCCCTCACCGCGGCTTGCCCGATACGCGATGTGCTCGACCGCATTGGCGACAAGTGGAGCGTGCTGATTGTTGGGCATTTGAAAGATGGTCCGGTTCGCTTCGGGGCGCTCAGGCGCCAGATCGGCGATATTTCCCAGCGCATGCTGACTGAGACGCTGCGTCATTTGCAACGCGATGGGCTGATCTCCCGGAAAGTTTATCCAACGGTGCCGCCCAGTGTGGAATATGGCTTGACGGATTTGGGCCGTTCGCTTCTGTTGCCCTTGGACCAACTGGTTGAATGGTCGGCGCGGCATCATGAAGTGGTGAAGGCTGCCCGGACGGAGTTCGATCAAGCGGCCTAGGGAGTAGAATTGTCCCTCTCTCCTTGGGAGAGAGGGCGGGGCCCATCGCTTTCGCGATGGGAGGGTGAGGGGGATCAGGTCTATAAATTGAATCACCTAAACCCCCTCGCCTTCCCACGCGTTCCGCGCGGGCCCCTTCCTCTCCCCCAAGGGGCGAGGAAAAAAGGTGTTGTTCTGTTTGATAATAAATTCGTCCAGCGCGTGGAGAGAACAGCGTGTCACTTGAAAGCGATATTGAGCGGCTGAAGCTTCAGGAACAGAAGCTGCGGTTTGAGAAGTTTGATGAAGCAGACGCCTGGGAGCTGGGCTCGCTGATGCGCGAAGCTGCCACTGCGCGGAAACTTCCGCTGGTGATTGACATCCGCGTGGCAGGACGGCCGCTGTTTTATATGGCGCTGCCGGGAACGAGTCCTGACAACGCCGAATGGGTGCGGCGGAAAATCAATGTCGTGATGCGTTTACATAAATGCTCTTACCGCGTTAGCCGCGAGATCGCCCAAAATGGGCAGGCGCTGGATGAGTTGCGCGGCGTAAACCCAATTGATGTTGCACCCCATGGCGGGTGTTTTCCCATTCATATCATCGGCACCGGCATTGTCGGCACGGTCACGGTTTCCGGAATCCCCCAGCGCGAGGACCATAATTTTGTGGCTGCGTGCTTAAGCGATTTCCTCGGCGAGGATTACTCCCAAATCGCCTTGCAGTCCGAATCCGCATGATGTCTGGTGATTTCTGGTTCTGGTTTCTGGCGATCCTGGCCACGCTTTTTGTCGGCAGCTCCAAAGGTGGCCTGCCGCTCATCGGAATGCTGGCGGTGCCGCTCATGGCGTTGCAGATTTCGCCGGTTGTCGCGGCCGGGCTGTTGCTGCCGATCTACATCATTAGCGACATGTATGGCTTGTGGATCTATCGCAAGTCCTATGACGCCCGCAACATTGCCATTCTGGTTCCCGCTGCAGCGATAGGTATCGCCGTTGGCTGGGCTACGGCCTCGATCACCAATGAGGCCGTCGTTACACTGCTGGTCGGCATCATTGGCCTTGCCTATTGCATCGACGCGATTGTGAAAGCACGGCGCAACTTGCCGCCACGGCCGGCGGACGTACCACGCGGAATTTTCTGGGGATCGATCACGGGCTTTACAAGTTTTGTCTCTCATTCAGGCGCCCCGCCATACCAGATGTTTGTGCTGCCGCAGCGCCTGGAAAAGATGGTTTATGCCGGCACCTCCACCATCACCTTTGCCATCATCAACCTTCTCAAATTGCCGCCCTACTGGTTTTTAGGCCAGGTGAATGTGGGAAGCCTGAGAACCGCGGTGATATTGGCACCTATTGCCATCATCGTGGCTTTCCTTGGCTACAGGCTTACGAAAATTATTCCGGAGAAAGCCTTCTACCGGTTTGTGGAAATAGCTCTGTTCCTCGTCTCCCTGAAGCTCATCTATGACGGCTTCGTTGGATTGACAAACGGCTGAGCTATCTGCCACCTTGCCAGTTGAGTAGGCAATGGAGTCGTTGACATGAATTTCCGCACCGGTTTGCTTGCTGTTTTCCTTTTTATGCTGGCGTTTGTTACGGCGAAGGCCGAAGAGGGCTCACGGGTTATCCTTGTGCTTGATGCCTCGGGCTCCATGTGGGGGCAGATTGACGGCACAGCCAAAATGGAAATTGCCAAGGATGTTGTGGGCCGGGTTGTAGGTTCGTGGAAGCCAGAGAATGAGCTTGGCCTTGTGGCCTATGGCCACCGCGAGAAGGGCTCCTGCGAGGATATTGAGGTGCTGCGCGAACCGGGCGCACTGGATGTCGGCGATTACATGAGTGCCGTCAACGCGCTCAACCCTAAGGGCAAGACACCAATGACGGCTGCGGTGCGTGCCGCAGCGGAAGCGCTCAAGTTCACCGAAAAAAAAGCGACCGTTATCCTTGTTTCAGATGGCATTGAAACCTGCGACCTCGATCCATGCGCCATTGCCGAAGAGCTTGAAAAACTTGGTATTGATCTCACGGTTCACACGGTCGGCTTCGGCCTCGACAATCAGGGCGCTGTTGCGCAGCTCCAATGCCTGGCGGAGAAAACTGGCGGAACTTATACAACTGCGGAGAATGCCAGCGAGCTGGAAGCGGCGTTGACCAAGACTGTTGAGGCAGCGCCAGCGCCGCCGCCTGAACCTGAAGCGCCGGAATTCAATCTGGTGGGCCATGTCGTGATGGCAGAGGGTGTTGAACTTTCTGACGGATATGATTCCGCCAGTTGGGATTTCTTTGAGTCTGCCGATGGGCAGCGTGGGCCGGGTGTCGGCACCCAGTATGGCGCGGACGTCAAAACCAATATGCCCAAGCCCGGCGACTACATCGCGAGGGTTTCCGTCGATCTCGCCATTGTTGAAGTGCCAGTCAAAATTCAGGAAGGCAAAGCGGAAACTTTGGATGTCAGCCTGGAGGCAGGAGTTCTTAAATTGTCAGGAACGATGGATGGCACTGCCCCCCTCACGGATTCCGGCACCACCTGGGAACTTCTGGACGCAAACGGCCAGGTGCTGGCCACGAAGTATAATCCTGAAGTGTCATTCCTGGCGGCCGCCGGGGCCTATACAGTAAGGCTGAAACTTGGCACCGCCCAGGCAGAGCAAAATGTGCAGATTGATGCGGGCAAAACCACTGCCCAATCGGTTTCGCTGGGAGCGGGCATCATAGAGGCCAGCGGCGTGTTTTCAGCCGGCGGGCCTGCGGTTCCCGATAGTGCTACGATTGAATTGCGGAAAGGCGAGGCTGGCCTCGATGGCAAACATGAGTGGATTGCAACGACCTATGGATCATCGACGCAATTCAAGGTTCCGGCTGGAAAATATCTGGTCGTTTTTGCCCAGGACTATGCGAGCGGTTCGGCAATGGTTGACGTGAAGGCAGCCGGCGTTGCGCAAGTCAACGTTGCCATCG
>CAZAMS010000210.1:0-35980 GCA_964486305.1 uncultured Aestuariivirga sp. | reverse complement strand
TTCCACATGGCGGTAACGTCATGGAGCCCGCAGATTCACGACGAGATGGAAACCGTCGTCAAGACCTACGGGTTCAACACCTTCAAGCATTTCATGGCCTACAAGGGCGCGCTGATGGTGAATGATGATGAGCTGTACAATAGTTTCAAACGCTGCGCCCAGCTAGGCGCTCTGCCGCTGGTCCATGCGGAGAATGGCGATGTGGTGGCGCGCATGCAGGCGGATTTGCTGGCGCGCGGCATCACGGGCCCTGAGGGCCATTCCTATTCGCGGCCGCCGGAAGTTGAAGGCGAGGCGGCCAACCGCGCCATCATGATTGCCGACATGGCGGGCTCGCCCCTCTATATCGTGCATACCTCCTGCGAGCAGACCCACGAGGCCATCCGCCGGGCAAAGCAGGCGGGTCAGCGGGTTTATGGCGAGCCCCTGGTGCAATATCTCGTCCTTGACGATAGCGAATACCAGAACAAGGATTGGGACTATGCAGCGGGCCGGGTGATGTCGCCGCCCTTCCGCAACAGGAAACACCAGGATTCCCTCTGGGCGGGCCTGCAATCTGGCACGCTTTCAGTGGTGGCCACGGACCATTGCTCTTTCACGGTGAAGCAGAAGCGCGTGGGCGCCAAGAATTTCACCATGATCCCCAACGGCACGGGCGGGCTTGAAGACCGCATGCCGGTGTTGTGGAATGCCGGGGTGAACACGGGGCGGCTGACGAAAGAAGAATTTGTGGCGGTCACATCCTATAACATCGCACGCATCCTCAACATGTATCCGAAGAAAGGCGCGGTGGCCGTGGGTTCCGATGCCGACATTGTCATCTGGGATCCCGCCGCCACGAAAAAGATCAGCGCGAAGAACCAGGTGAGCCGCATCGAATACAATGTCTTCGAAGGCTATGAATGCAAGGGCGCACCGCGCACGGTTCTCTCACGTGGCCGCGTAGCCTGGGAGCAGGGCGACATGCGCGCCAAGCCAGGCGATGGCGATTTCGTTGCACGGCAGCCCAATGCGCCGGTGCATCAGGCCAACGCGATCTGGAAAGGCGTTACCGCGCCGAAGGGCGTGAAGCGGGTGGAAGTCACGCCTTAGAATCTTGGTTTTTGACTTGGTAACAGGGGAAATTGCGATGGCAGTCGACTTGCATTTCATCTGCAAACACGGCGAGCATCATCAAAAGATTGGTGACCAGTTGTTTGAAACTGGAAATTGGACGGCTACAGATCAGTTGGCGGACGAGGTGATTGGTGGGCGCGTCTATTTACATGAAAGGCAAAGTGAAGAAGCTTGGCATGGAGGTACAGTCACCCAATGGAGGAACGTACCAAACGGAAAGCGGAAAATATTTACTTATTTGGTCGATGGCCCATTTCGCGTTAAATGCAACGAAAACTGGGCACAAGAACGGGCGATTATTCGCCATTAAATTACTCCCCACTGTTATGCGGCGTGTCTTCCTTAGGACGGAAGGATCAGTTGCTTGAATTTGGCAAAAAGTTATGGTATGAATAAATCATACTTTTCGTTTCTGGAGGCAAAATTATGTCATCGATCGAAAAACGCACCATCAGCCTCCCCGCCGAGCACGCAACCTTCATTGATGCGAAAGTTACCTCCGGTGCCTATGCCTCCGCCAGTGAAGTTGTCCGCGCTGGGCTTCGGGCTTTGCAGGAGCGCGATGAGGCGGTGGAGCGGTGGATTCGTGATGAAGTCGCTTCAGCCTATGACAAGACGAAATCAAACCCAAAACGCGGTGTTACTGGCCGCAAGGCGTTCACCGATGTTCGTGCGCGCCATGCCGCTCACGCGAAAACAAAAGCGTGAACCCCATGGAAGCGACATTCCAATGAAAAGACTTGACTATATCAATTCTGTCATATATAAGTATTGATATGTTTTGATGCTCAAACCCCTCATGTTTGTTGGCAGCAGCAAGAAGGATTTGCCAGCTTTTCCTGATGAAGTCCGGCAGGAAATTGGCCATTCATTGTTTGTTGCCCAGCAGGGCGGACGTGCCCCGAATGTGAAAACGCTGCATGGCTTTGGTGGTGGAAGTGTTGTCGAGCTTGTTGAGGACTTCGACGGAGATGCCTATCGATGTGTTTACACAACAAAGGTCAAGGATGTGATCGTGGTGTTGCATGCCTTTCAAAAGAAATCAAAGCGTGGCGGCGAAACGCCGAGACATGACATTGAACTGGTGCAATCGCGACTGCGTGAAGCACTGACGACGAACTGGAATTGACGGATTCAAACGATGGTCAAAAGCGCGTTTCACGAGCTCGAATTTCCCAATGCCGATGAGCTGGTCACGAAGTCCCAACTCATCCGCTTTGTCGCCAGCGAAATCAGAAAGCGCGGCCTCACCCAGGTTGTCGCGGGTGAGATTCTTGGCCTCGACCAACCCAATGTATCAGCCCTGATGAATGAAAAAATCAGCCGGTTCTCAGTGGAAAGGTTGATGGACTTTTCAGCAAAGCTTGGATTTTCTGTAACCATTCATATTGAAGGCAACGGCATTGAGTTCGACGTGCCGGTGCAGTCCGTGGCGTGACCAGAAGTCTTAAAATCGTGTTCCGCTAGTGTTTTACCATGGCTTCATACGAACAGCCGATTGGATTTCAGCGATGCCCCTGTCTCAAGGGACCTTGCGCTCACGGGCGAAACTTACAATTTTGGAGAATGGCCGTTTATAGCCAAACGACCGTTCGGTGTCAAGGATTAAATTCACATTTTTGCTGGCCACCATTTTTGGAATTTGGGTTGGCAGAGCAAGAGCGCATTGCCGCTTCGGTTATCGCCTAAAAATTAGGCAGTCTGACTAAAATGTCGCCTTTTTTGCGCTGCACTGCACAAAGAACGACCTTCGAAGATGCCGCGAGACCGGCATGTGATCGTGCATCTATTCTTTAATTACCTTATATCAATAGTTTACAAAATGTTTTTGATTGGCTAGCGATCTGGCACCGATGTTGCTTTGCATATTGCATTGCACAAATCTGAATTGAGTCCTTCCGGTCTCAAAGCAGATTGAAACAGGCGGTAGCGGGGGCGCCGCCCAACGATGGAGAACCCTGATGTTTGCGCATGCCCGCTCATTAAGCTTTGCCGCAGTCCTCACCGCGGCGTCTCTCTTCGGCCTTGCAGGCGAAGCCGCCGCCATGCAATGCGCCAATCATGACAATATGGCCAAGGCCCTCACAGGCAAGTTCAAGGAAACGCAGCGCGCCATGGGGTTGGTGAATACCTCGGCAGTCATGGAAGTCTACATGTCACCGCAAGGGACCTGGACCGTGCTCGTGACCGACACCAAAGGAATTGCCTGTATCGCCGCCAGTGGTGAGGAATGGCAGGATGTTCCTGTTGCCGTCGTGGGACTCGATAGCTAATACCCCGGCAGGACAATCAGTTTTGGTTCCGCTGGCAAGGTTTCGCGCGAGACTATGACTGCTGGCGAAGACGCCATTTCCAATGCAAATGACCCCCGCACATTGGCGATGAACCGCGAGAGGGTTTCAGGGCCGAAGTAGTGCATGGGGATGACGATGCGGGCCTTCAGGTCTTTCAGTACCTGAATCATGTTTACGACCGGCATGGTATAGCCGCCGTCGACGGGGACCAGCACCACATCCAGCCGGCCGATCTGGCCGAGATGGGCCGGCGTCAATTCATGGTGCAAATGGCCGAGGTGGCCGATGCAGAGGCCCGCCACTTCAAAGATGAAAATCGAATTGCCATCGGGCACGCGGCCCAACTGGCCGCCGCGGATGTCGGTGGTGACGTTGCGAATGTGAACATCGCCAATCGTGACATCATGCTGCGCGGGGCCGCCTTCCGGGTTCCAGCCGCGCAGCACATGCTTGATGGCCGGGTCTGGCGCATCGGTGTAGTGGGAGCGGTGGGCGTGGTTCATGGTGATCACGTTGGGCATGACGCCACCCGCATTGCCGGTAAAATCCGTAGCGATGCGAATGCCGCCAGACGTTTCAATCACGAAGGTTGAATGGCCGATAAAGGTGAGCTGTACCTGGTTCTCGGTAAGTACTGCGGGGATGAGTTTTGCGAATTGCACGCGCGCCGGGCCTTCGGCAACGGCCAAACAGTCACTCGACAGGGTTTGGGCATTTCCGGTTACGGAAAGCTGGGCAATCATGAAACAGAACGCGGCAAGAAACCTGATTGGCATATGCAGCTCCCGAGCAATTCCCGATGAAGGTTCAGTCCGCACTTTCTTTGTGGCAGAAATTTGTGGTCAGGCGATTACGCAGTTGAAGCTCACGCTGATGCGGTCTTGCTTCGCGCGGTTCATCGGCACTTCGTGCCTGAGCCAGCTTTCCCAGAGCATCAGTGTTCCAGCCTTTGGTGTTCGACTTTCATAAATGCTGGTTTTGCGCGGCGGGGCAGCCATCATCATGGCGTGGCGTGGATCTTCAAAGACAATTGGGCTGGAGCCAAGAGGGGCAGTCACATAATAGGTGCCGCTCAGAACCGCGTTGGTGTGAAGGTGCGAGGTGTGCGAGCTGCCCTGGGGCAGGACATTCACCCACAAGGAATCGCAGACCGGCTTGCCTCCGCGCAAGTTCCAGTGCAGCGATTTGGCGAAGCCTGCGGCGTGGGCGTGGATAATTTTTTCCAGCCGGGCAAAAGGCTTTGAGCGTTTCGCGAGATCATCAATCGAGGCGTAGGAGGTGTAACCTGCATAGCCATGCTTTTCGCACCAGCGTCGACCCTTGGTGTCGCGTTGGCTGAGGGACAGGCTTGCATCTTCCAGTTCCAAGTTCAGGCGGGCCGCATCCGGAATCTCGGCCCGGTAAATGAGGGTGGGAAACAGGCTCTCAATCTGGGTTTTCATGGCTGTCCCTTAATCAGCTTGTCCTCTACTGACAAGGGCTGGCGTTAGTGGCAGTCTGGGCGTTCGGATTCAGACAGGGGAAGAATAATGAAATTGGTGAAGGCAGCGATTATCTCGTTTGCGGCGATTGTTCTGGTGACCGGTTTTGCCGAGGCCGCCAAATGCGGCAAGACGTCTGCGGGCTTCGAAGATTGGAAGTCGAGCTTCGCCGCCGAAGCGAAGGCCAACGGGATCAAGCCCAAGGCTATTTCCGCCCTTATGTCCACAAGCTATTCGAAGGGCACCATCAGGGCCGATCGCGGCCAGCACAGTTTTAAACTGTCCCTCAACGCTTTCATGGCCAAGCGCGGCGCGTCCGGGATCATTGCCCGGGGCCGCTCGCTGAAGAAAAGCAATGCCGCGCTTTTTGCGATGCTCGAAAAACGCTACGGGGTTCCCCCCGGTCCGCTTCTGGCGATCTGGGGCATGGAGACGGGGTTCGGTGGTTTTACCGGCAATCAGAATACGCTGTCAGCGGTTGCAACCCTTGCCTATGATTGCCGCAGGACGGAATTTTTTACGGAACAGCTCTATGCGGCGCTGAAGCTCATTGATCGCGGTGTGCTCTCTGCGTCTTCCAAGGGGGCCATGCATGGCGAGGTCGGGCAGACGCAATTTCTGCCGAAGAACATTCTGCTCTATGGGGCAGACGGCGATGGCAATGGCGGGGTCAATCTCAACTCCAAGGCCGATGCGCTGGCCTCCACGGCGAAATTTCTGGCCGGACATGGTTGGGTAGAAGATGTAGGCTATCAGCCGGGACAAGCGAATTTTGACGCAATCCAGGGGTGGAATGCGGCCTCAGTTTATCAGAAGGCCATTGCCATCATGGGCAGGAAAATTGACGGGCCCTGACTTGACATTCTTGTATATACCAATTATATTCTAGTATATACGGAGAATGATAATGACTTTCTATGTGAAAGACCCGGCAACCGACAAGGCAGTTCGCAGGCTTGCCAAGCTCAAGGGCAAGACGCTGACCGAGACGATCCGCGAGGCCGTGGAGAAAGAGTATGCGAGCAGCAAGGATACGAAAAGTGTCGCCGAGAAGCTCGATGAACTGGCAGAGCGGTTCAGTGCACTTCCACGCAGCGGCCTGCAGGCTGACAAAGCGTTTTTCGACGAACTTTCCGGCGATGCTTGATGTTTGTTGATGCCTCAGCGATCATTGCAATTCTGGCAAAAGAACCGGAACTTCCATTGATGCGCGACAAGTTGAACGCAGCAAGACAGGTTCTCGTTTCTCCGCTGGCTGTTTACGAGGCGAGCGTGGGATTCGCGCGGATACTTGAGGGAAATCTTGTGACATCTGCGGCCGGAGTCCGGGATTTTTTGGTTGCCACAAAGGCCCAGATCATTCCAATAGACGATGCAATCGGCGAGCTTGCTCTGGATGCCTTCCGTCAATACGGTAAAGGGCGCCATCGTGCCAGCCTTAACATGGGCGACTGTTTTTCCTATGCGTGCGCCAAAATTCATAGGGTGCCGCTCTTGTTCAAGGGCAACGATTTCATTCATACCGACATTCGTATTGCTTAAGGAACTCCCATGACATCCAAATCCAATCTTGTGATCAATCCGCAGCGGCTGTGGGACAGCATTATGGAAACGGCGAAGTTTGGCGGCACTGTGAAGGGCGGCATCAAGCGGCTGACCGTTTCCGATGAAGACAAGCGGGTTCGTGACTGGTTCAAGGCGCAGTGCGAAGCGTTGGGTTGCACGGTGCAGGTTGACAGCGTGGGCAACATGTTTGCAACGCGGGCTGGCCGCCGCAAGGATTTGCTGCCGATTGCCTTGGGCTCACATCTGGACACGCAGCCAACGGGTGGCAAGTTTGATGGTGTGCTGGGGGTGCTTGGCGCCTTGGAAGCTCTGCGCACGCTGGTGGACATGGGCTATGAATCCAACGCGCCGCTCATGATCGTGAACTGGACCAATGAGGAGGGTTCGCGCTTTGCGCCCGCCATGCTGTGTTCGGGGGTTTATGCGGGGGTATTTACGCCGGAGTTTGCCTACACCCGCGAGGACCGTGATGGCATCAAGCTGGGCGATGAATTGAAGCGCATTGGCTATCTTGGTTCCGAACCTGTTGGCTCCCACAAGTTCCAGGCGATGTTTGAACTTCATATCGAGCAGGGACCCATCCTTGAGGCGGAGGAGAAAATGATCGGCGTTGTCACGGGCGTGCAGGGCATGCGCTGGTATGAGGTGACAGTTCTCGGCCAGGAATCCCATACGGGAGCCACGCCCATGTTGTTGCGCAAGAATGCTCTGCTTGGAGCTTCACGCATGATTGAAGCTATCCATCAGGTGGGGCTCTCGCATTTGCCGGGGGTTGCTTCCGTGGGCCTGATTGAGAACCGGCCCAACAGCCGCAATGTGGTGCCAGGGGAAGTGTTTTACACGGTCGATCTGCGCCATCCGGATGAGGCGGTGCTGGACAAAATGGAAGCGGCCTTCCGCGCCTCGCTTGCGCCAATTGCCGAAGCGGAAAAGCTGACCTTTGAAGAGAAATGCATCTGGAAATCACCGGCGGTGAAGTTCAATCCGGAACTTATTGAATGTGTGCGCAAGGGCGGCGCACAAGCTGGCCATAAAATGCGCGAGATGGCGTCGGGTGCAGGCCACGATGCGGCCTATATTGCGCGGGTTGCGCCAACGACGATGATATTCGTGCCTTGCCTTGGCGGCATTTCCCACAATGAGGCGGAATCCACCACCTTTGATGAATGTGGCGCGGGTTCCCAGGTCTTGCTGAATGCAGTTCTCGAATATGACCAGAAATTCGCCTGAGCTCTCCGCCCGGACGCACGAGATTGCCTTAGAGCTAACGTCGTGGCCTTCGGTGACGGGAACACCGGAGGAAGCAGTTTTTTCAGAACGCCTGATGATTTATCTCAAGGAATTGGGATTTGCCGACGTATGGAATGAGTCCATTGCCAATGGTGAATTGGGATGCAGCAACGTTTTCGTTCTGAAACGCGGAAAGAGTCCTCGTACAATTGTGCTGGCAGGGCATTTTGATACGGTGCCTTTTTCCGACTACGGCGACCTGGTACCGTTGGCTTTAAGCCCTGTCGCTCTGCGCGAGGCGATGATTGCCAAGCTTGAAGTGACCGGTGAAAATGCATTGGCCCTTGCCGATCTAGAGTCCGGTGATTTCCTGCCGGGCCGTGGATTGCTCGACATGAAGTCAGGGTTGGCGGCGGGGATTGCCGCCATGGAAGCCTATGAAGGCGGCCTTTCACTTCTTCTTGTTGCGACACCCGATGAGGAGGATCGTTCCGCCGGCATGCGGGCGGCGGCACCTCTCATTGCAAAAATTTCAAAGGCGCGCGGGCTTCATGTTGAACTTGTTATCAACCTGGATGCAATTTCCGATCAGGGCGATGGTTCGGCTGGCCGTGTTGCGGCGCTGGGTTCCATCGGCAAGCAACTGCTGACGGCCTTTGTCGTGGGCAAGGAGGCGCACGCGTGTTACCCGCAGGACGGGGCTAATTCGGCCTATATTGCAGCTGAGCTGATCACGGAATTTGAACTTGCGCCAGAGTTGGCCGAAAGAACGGGCGACGAAATCGCAGCCCCTCCGACCGCACTTTACGTCAAGGATTTGAAGTCGGGTTACAATGTGACAACGCCCGCGCAAACATTTGTGTACTGGAACACCCTGCAACACAAACGTACTGGAGCAGAGGTGCTTGGCATCTCCATTGAACTTGCGGAGCGGGCGATGGCGCGGGCTTCAAAAAAACTGGGCCGCAAAATCCCGGTATTGACCTATGAAGGTTTGAAACAACTTGTTCCCCAAGGTAAGCGAATAGAAAATGCGGACGCGCTGGCCTTGCGGACGGATCTGGATTTGCCAGAACGCACCAAGCTGCTGACGCAATATGTATGGTCGCTTTCCGGGCTTTCCGGCCCTGCAGTGGTTCTTGGGTTTGGCTCCATTCCTTATTCTGCCGTGTCGCTGAAGAGTCAGACGCTGGCAGACGTGATAACTGAGACCGTGAAAGGCCATGGGCTTGGGACCTTGGGCTATTTCCCCGGTATTTCGGATATGAGCTTTGTCGGTGAAACGACGGGTCATGTGACTGCGGCAGCCGAGAGTACGCCGATCTGGGGAACGAGCTTCACATTGCAGGAACCGGCAGGCTATCCTTGCATCAATATCGGCCCATGGGGACGGGATTATCACCACTGGCTGGAGCGGCTCCATGCGCCTTATGCATTTGAGACCTTGCCGAAAGTGCTGCTTGCGGTGATTGATGCGGTGTTCAAGAAGGGCTAGACAGCCTCACCCATCAACAGGAGACCACAATGAGCATTACACGGATTGGCGCGGGCAAGCGCATGAGCGAAGCGGTTATCCATGGCGGAAAAGTCTATCTTGCCGGGTTTGTGGCGGAGAAGACCGTTGGCAAATCCGTGAAGGAGCAGACGGTTGATATCCTTGCGCAGATCGATGCCACGCTGAAGCAGGCTGGAACCGACAAGAGCAAAATCCTGAAAGCGAATATCTGGCTCACGGATATCGGCACCTGGGCTGAAATGAACGAGGCCTGGGATGCCTGGGTTGTGGCGGGGCAAACACCAGCGCGCGCCACGGTTGAATCCAAGCTTGCAGGCCCCGGCCTTGATGTTGAAATCATGGTCGAAGCCGCGATTTAGAGCGCTTTATTCCTGCAATCGGCTTTGGCCGAAATCTTGCTGACCTGACCGTCTGGGCAATGCTGTTGCCGTGACTGGCAAGAGGCATGGAACTTTCGGCGGGGTTTATGGTTAATTATTCATAAGGGGTTCATTTGAGGGTCACATTGTGGCCACAAACAGTTCTATGTTGCAGTGCAACATGAGAGAGGGCCTATCATGAAGCATATGTTTGTTGGTGTTTTGATTGGATTTCTGACACTAGGCGGATTTGATTCCGGTGTTGCAGCCAAGTCTACCACAGGCTTGGCTTCTTATCATAAATCAGGCAAGCAAACCGCCAATGGCGAGCGCTTCAATCCAAATGGGCTGACTGCTGCGCACCGCACCCTGCCTTTTGGCACAAAACTTCGGGTGACAAACCTGCGCACCGGAAAGTCCGTGGTTGTCCGCATCAATGACCGCGGGCCTTTCATCCGGGGCCGGGTGATTGACTTGAGCCTGGGTGCGGCCAACTTTGTCGGGATGACGAAATTTGGAGTGGCCAAGGTCAGCTATGCAGTTCTCAATTGAGTACCTGATATGCTTAACAGGTCCCCGTGATCCCGCAATTTCTTAACCACGTTTGTTGAAGAAGTTCCACTTCTTACCCGTCCTTAATATTCGCCGCGATAGTGGTTTAAGGAAATATTGGGAAGTGACTCGTGGAAATCAAAAGCGAAGTTAACCAGCAGGCCGATAATACGGCGCGCAAATGCGTATTGATCGTTGATGACGATGTGCTCATTTGCGATGTGCTGGCCGGGCTGTTTGCCAATCTTGGCTATGAAACCGTAACGGCAGAGAACGGAGAAGCCGCCTGTGACCGCATCGCGCGGGCAAATCTTGCGCTGGCCGTTGTTGACCTGAACATGCCCAAACTTGATGGCTATGGATTGCTCCGGCATATCCGGCAGCATCCGCGCACCGTCGATCTGCCGGTCATCATTTCAACGGGCTATGATGACCGTGCCTCCATCGAGGAAGCCTACCGGCTTGGGGCCTCATCCTTTGTAACCAAGCCCATCAATTGGGCGCAGTTCGGCTACCATGCGCAATTCGTTATCCGCAACGGCGAGATTGAACGGGATCTGCGCCGCGCCGAGGCTGAGGCGGTTGCTGCCAGCAAAATGAAAAATGGCCTGTTCAGGATTTTGAGCCATGAACTCAAAACACCGCTTGTGGCTCTCATCGGCTTAACGGATGTCCTGTCGGAAGCCTTGAAGGACAAGGTCGAGGCCATCGAGGCGGAGCAACTTGGTCATATTGTTGGCGCATCGCAGCGCCTGAACCGGCTGATCAGCGATATCCTGGTACTTTCCAAATCATTCTCAGGCGCTTCCAGCCTTACTGTTTCCAATGAAAGCATGGCTGACCTGCTCGATGATAGCATCATCGGGTTGGAGGCCAATGCCAAGGTCAAGAGCATCAAGATAAAGATTACACGGCCAAGCAAGAACCTGGCGTTGCGCTGTGACAGCCAACTGTTGCGCCAGGCCATCAAAAAGCTCGTCGACAATGCCATCAAGTTTTCGCCGGAGGGCGGTACCATTGAAATCTGGGCCCATCGCAAACCCGATCATTCAACGGTTATCTCGGTGCGCGACAATGGACCAGGCATTGCTCCGGCAAAACTGGCGGAATGCCTGCAGCCGTTCATACAGGAAGACATGTCCTATGGCAGGCCGGCTGAAGGCCTGGGCCTGGGCTTGCCGATCGTGAAAGCAATTGCCGAGGCCCATGGTGGCGAACTCATCTGCCAAAGTACGCCCGGGCATGGCATGGTTGCCGCAGTATGGATTCCGGATATGTCTGCTCCTGTTACCCAGGCCGCCTGAGCTATACCTTCCTAACATGATCACTGGCGCCTTTCACATAGGGCGCCGTTTGTAACAATTTCAATTCTCTGACAGACTGACTCTGTGAAGCAAGTTGTTATCGGCAAAGTCGTGCAACTTTGCCGCAACGTGCTTTGTGGAGGAGATTTCATGAAAGTTGTTTTTACCGACGATCACCGTTTGCATTTTGCCCAAGGCGAAATTTCAGGCGGAGAGTTCGTCACGCCATTTGAACGCCCCTCGCGCATGGAATATATTCTGCGCGAACTCAAGAAGCGCAAGATGGATAATATTGTTCCGCCGAAGCCTTTGGACATGAAGGCGGTGGCGCGGGTCCACGACAAGGGCTTCCTGAAATTCCTGGAAACGGCGTGGGAAGAATGGACGAAGGCGGGATATCGCGGTGAAATTGTTCCAACCGGGTTTCCGGCGCGCAGCATGCAGCAGCGCTGCCCCAAACACATTGATGGCAAGGTGGGCTATTACATTCATTCAGTTGAAACCTGTATTACCGCTGGAACCTGGGCTGCGGCCTGCGCATCCGCATCAGTTGCGCTTTCGGCGCAGAAACTGATTGCGGGCGGGGAAAAATCGGCCTTCGCTCTGTGCCGGCCGCCGGGCCACCATGCCCATGACGATCTCTATGGCGGCTATTGCTTCCTGAACAATGCGGCCATTGCCACGCAGGCGTTCCGTGATTCCGGCGCGGCGCGTGTTGCTGTTCTTGATGTGGATTTTCATCACGGCAATGGCACGCAGGATATATTTTATGACCGCAACGATGTGCTGTTCTGTTCGCTCCATGGGGAGCCGGAAACGGCGTACCCTTATTTCCTGGGTTATAAGGATGAGACTGGGGCGGGCAAAGGAGAAGGTTTCAATTTCAACTATCCGCTGCCGATGGGATGCAGCTATGAAAACTGGAGCAAGGCGCTGGGCCACGCTTGCGGAAAAATCAAATCATTTGCTCCTGATGTACTCGTAGTTTCACTCGGGGTCGACACCTACGAAAAGGACCCGATTAGCTATTTCAAACTGAAGTCCGAGGATTTTCGCGACTATGGAGCGCGCATTGCAAAATTGAAGTTGCCCACATTGTTTGTGATGGAAGGGGGCTATGCCATTGAGGCTATCGGCGTGAACACAGTGAACGTTCTGGAAGGCTTTTTGGATGCGTGACCCGCGCTATGACGTACTTTTTGAACCGGTCAAAATCGGTCCGGTGACGGCGAAGAACCGTTTTTATCAGGTGCCCCACTGCAATGGCGGCGGCTACCGCGACCCCTCGGCTGCTGCTGAAATGCGCCGGGTGAAATCGGAAGGGGGCTGGGGAGTTATCTTTACCGAGCAGGTGGAGATTCACCACAGTTCTGAAATTACTCCTTTCATCGAACTGCGCATCTGGGATGAAGATGACATGCCGGGCCTCAGCAAAATGGCCGATGCCATTCATTCCAACGGGGCGCTGGCGGGTATTGAGCTGGCCTATAGCGGCGCCAATGGCCCCAATCTTTATACCCGCGAAGTGCCTATGGGGCCCATGCACAGCCCCATCCTGACCTTCACCAGCGATCCGGTGCAGGCCCGCGCCATGGACAAAGAGGATATCCGAAACCTGCGCCACTGGCACAGGCTGGCTTACCGAAGGGCGAAGCGTGCGGGCTATGATATTATGTGCCTCTATGGCGCCCATGGCTTTGGAGTTCTCCAACATTTCCTGTCACGGCGGACCAATCAACGGACCGACGAATATGGCGGCTCGCTGGAAAATCGGGCGCGGCTGTTGAAAGAATTGTTGAGCGATGCGCGCAATGAGGTGGGCGACAGCTGTGCCGTGGCGGTGCGGCTTTCGCTTGATGAAATGGCGGGCGAGCAGGGATTTTCCAATGCCGAGCTGCGGGACCTCGTGGGCATTCATGCTGATCTGCCTGACATTTGGGACTTTGCCCATGGCACCTGGGAGGCTTGTTCCGCTACTTCCCGATTCAAGCCGGAAGGTGCGCAGGAGGATTTGATCCGGGGGATCAAGCAACTGACATCAAAACCAGTTGTGGGCGTGGGCCGGTTCACATCGCCTGACTTGATGGTGCGGCAGATCAAGCAGGGAATTCTGGATTTTATTGGCGCGGCACGACCTTCGATTGCCGATCCATTTTTGCCCAACAAGATAGACGAGGGCCGGGTTGAGGACATCCGCGAATGCATCGGCTGCAATATTTGCGTGACGGGGGACATGACGCAATCGTTGTCACGCTGCACGCAGAATTCATCCTTCATGGAGGAATGGCGCAAGGGCTGGCATCCCGAGCGGATTAAGCCTGCATCTTCGGCGAAGAAAGTTCTGGTTGTGGGCGCGGGGCCAACCGGACTTTCTGCGGCCCACAAGTTGGGGCTTCGTGGTTATGAGGTTGCGTTATCGGAAGCGGGCACTGAATTGGGCGGGCGCGTGGCCAGGGAATGCAAATTGCCGGGGCTTTCGGCGTGGGGTCGCGTTAGGGATTACCGCCAAGGCCAAATTCAGAAAATGCCGAACGTGGCGATCTATCGGGAGTCAAAACTTGGGGCTGACGATGTTTTTGATCTCGGTTTCTCGGATATAGCCATTGCTACGGGATCGACGTGGCGCAGGGATGGCGTGGCGCGCTATCATACGTTGCCAATAATTACTGATGCGGGAATGCCGGTGTTCACACCTGATGATGTGATGGATGGCAAATATCCCAATGGTCATGTGGTGATTTATGATGATGATCACTACTATATGGGCAGTGTGTTAGCGGAGCTTTTGGTCTCGAAGGGATGTCGTGTGAGTTACGTTACGCCATCTGCAAAGGTTTCTGAGTGGAGTGTCAATACGCTTGAGCAGGGACAAATCCAGCGCAAGCTTTTGGAACTTGGAGTCGAGGTTGTAACGAGCCATGCGGTGACTGAGATTTCCGCAGGTTCAGTCACCGTGGCATGTGTTTACACAGGTAGGTCCAGTGAGATTTTCTGTGAAGGCGTGCTTCTGGTTACGTCACGGCTTCCCGATGATAGGCTTTACACCGATCTTATGGCGCAGAAGGCTAAGTGGGCCGATAGCGGGATTGAATCCGTGAAAGTCATTGGCGATGCGCAGGCCCCTGCGGCCATTGCCTGGGCCACCTATGCGGGGCATCGTTATGCGGAGGAGTTTGATATGCCGGATATTGGTGATGCGCTGCCATTCAAGCGTGAGGTTGCGGGATTGAAAAATTGACATGAGCAAGATGACTGTGGCCATTACGCAAATGGCATCGGAGAATGACTGGAAGAAGAATTGCGATAAGGCAGAGGCGCTGGTGCGCGATGCCGCCAGGCAAGGGGCGCAGCTTATTTTATTGCAGGAACTTTTTGACGGAGATTATTTCTGCATTGAGCAGCATGCCAAGTTTTTCAAGAATGCCCACGAAATTGAACGCCACCCCACGGTAGCGCGCTTTGCGGCGCTGGCAAAGGAATTGGGTGTGGTGCTTCCCGTCAGTGTTTTTGAGCGGGCTGGGCAGGCCCATTACAACACTACAGTGATGGTGGATGCGGGTGGGAGCCAACTCGGCATCTATCGCAAGTCGCATATTCCGGATGGACGGGGCTATCAGGAGAAGTTTTATTTTTCGCCGGGGGATACGGGTTTCAAGGTTTGGGACACGGCGGTGGGCAGGATCGGGCTTGGCATTTGCTGGGACCAGTGGTTTCCGGAATGTGCGCGGGCCATGGCGCTGATGGGGGCGGAGATTTTGCTCTATCCCACGGCCATTGGCTCTGAGCCCCCCAATCCTTCCTATGATTCCAGCAGCCACTGGCAGAACACCATGCGGGGCCATGCGGCGGCCAATATCATGCCTTTGGCAGCTTCCAACCGGGTGGGACGGGAAGTGGCGCCCGATGGGCGGGCCGATATTTTCTATGGCCGCTCTTTCATTTCAGATTACCAGGGTGAAAAGCTTGTCGAGATGGACCGGGTGGAGGAGGGGGTGCGGCTGCAATCCTTTGACCTCGCGGCAATTGGCGAATTGCGCAGGTCATGGGGGGTGTTTCGTGACCGGCGGCCCGAACTTTATGGCGGACTCTTGTCAATTGATGGTAAATTGCGCTTTCCCGCCACATAGTTAGCGGCTTTGCGACAATCTGGCGCCGTATTCCCCCGGTACCCTGGCAGCATGGAGAAATCGGGTTTTCTCGTACAGCACGTTGTGATTGCGGGTTTGCTTGCCGCCATTGGTGCCGTTGTTTTTGCTGGCCAGTCCCATGCGGGCAATCGTTATTGTTCCTATTACCCGGAAGATCCCAATTGCTATGAGGCGCTCTATGGCCAGGAAGGCTATGGGCAGGGTGGCTCCTATCAGGAGCCACGGCAGGACTACGAAGACGAGGAATTTGATGGCGCCGAAGACTCTAACTACTATCAGGCTCCACTGCGGTTGAAGGCGCGGCCAGTCGAATCCTGCCAGAGTGTTGGCCGGGCATTGCGGGAGTTTGGCTACCGCAATGTGCGTGCGGTTGAGTGCGGCGGCAGGAACTATAAATATGTGGCCTATCTCGGCTATCAGAGATTTATGGTGAAGGTGAACAGCCGCAGCGGTACGATCGTTTACGAAATCAATTATTGATGGCCGGCCGCTTGTCTTTGCTGGTGAACCAACCGCCAAGAGCTTTTTCGTAAGCAAGCCCGGCACGGAAGACGCGGGCATCATCCCAGGTGCGGCCGACAATCTGAATGCCCGTCGGGATGCCTTGGGCGGTGTGGCCTGAGGGAACTGCAAGCACGGGGCAATTGTGCAGCATGTTGAACTGGTGGGTCATTTCCCAACCGAATTCAGCATCGGCCTGCTTGCCGTTAATCGTGAAATCCTTACTCCACGGATCGTGGTCAGCTTTGACTGCAGGAACATTATTTGTGGGGCAAATGAAAACATCATGGGACGCAAGGACGAGCCCTAGAGTTTGATACATGGCATTGCTGCGCTCCCAAGGTTTGTGAACATCATCGATGGTTGAATTGCGTTCGGCGGTTTCGGCAAACTTCAAGGCATAGTCAGTCATGAGATGCGCGTTGGCCTTGCGTTGCCAAATTACCTGACGCCCAAAATGCATCGTGTTGTACCAATGGATAATCTCCTCGTCGACGCTGCGGGTCCAACCGAGATCAACTTCTTCAACTATGGCGCCGAGAGAGCGAAAAACCTCCAGTGAGGCAATCGTATTGCGTCGGACTTCCGGTTCAACTTCGACGTAGCCGAAATCAAGCGAATAGGCGATTTTCCAGCCTTGGATGCTTTCCGCTTTCAGGGGGAGTTTCACGCGAGCCCGAATGGAATCATGATCAAGTGGATGGGGGCCGGAGGTGACGTTCTGCATGAGAGCTGCATCGGCAACGCTGCGGGTCATGGGGCCGCAATGGTTGAAGCGATCAAAGTTTGCTGGGGGCCCATCGGGATTGCGGCCATGGGGTGGCTTGAAACCCACGGTGCCGCAGGCCGATGAGGGGATGCGAATTGAGCCCGCAATGTCGGTTCCTGTGGCCAATGACGTGAGGCCCGCGGCCAAGGCTGCTCCCGATCCGCCCGACGAGCCGCCGGGGCCATAGTCGAGATTCCAGGGATTTCGTGTGATGCCCCATATCTTCGAGTGAGTGACGCCGGACAGGCAGAACTCTGGCGTGGTAGTGCGGCCAAAGATAATGGCACCGGCTTTCTCCAGGCGCTCAATTTGCGGATCGGAATGATCATCGATATTATTTTCAAAAATCAATGAGCCGTGGGTGGTGCGTTTGCCTTTTACGCGTTGTGCATCTTTGACCAGCAGCGGAATGCCTTCAAGGGCGCGCGGCTTGAATCCGCGTTTCAGGTAATTCTGTTCGGCAGATTTTGCTTTGACGAGGGCTTCATCAAAATAGTGGTCGGCAAGGCAGTTGACTTTTCCGTTCAACTTTTGGCTGCGATCAATCAGAATTTTGAGCAGTTCAACGGGTGATGTCTTGCGGGCCTTGAACAGTTTCAGCAGCTCTATTGCGGAGGCATAGGCAAGATCAACATTGGTCATAGACAATTTCCATGGATTATAGTTAGGCAGGAGATTGAACCATAATGAGGGAATTAGTCCATGGCCGGGAAGCTCGAGGGTCGCGTTGCGTTGGTTACTTCGGCGGGGCAGGGCATTGGCCGCTCCTCTGCCATTGCCCTGGCGCGGGAGGGGGCAAAGGTTTTTGCGACCGACATCCGGGAAGACCTGTTCAAAGATATTTCGAAGGATCACCCTGGCATTACGGGCTTTGGGCTGAATGTTCTGGAGCAATCCGCAGTGGATGCGGCATTGAAACGCACTGGCCCCATCGACATTTTGTTCAACTGCTCGGGTTTTGTGCACAACGGCACGGTGCTGGACTGTGAAGAGAAGGACTGGGACTTCTCTTTTGACCTCAATGTGAAAGCCCATTACCGCATGATCAAGGCCTATCTGCCGGGCATGCTGGCGAAGGGGAAAGGCAATATCATCAACATGGCTTCGGTGGCCTCTTCAATCAAAGGGGCGCCCAACCGCTTTGTCTATGGGGCAAGCAAGGCCGCCGTTATCGGGCTTACCAAGGCCCTGGCGGCTGACTTCGTAGCCAAGGGCATACGCTGCAATGCCATTTGCCCGGGAACAGTGGAAACGCCTTCGCTTTATGACCGGATGCGGGCCCAGGGTGATTTTGAGAAAGCCAAGGCGGCCTTTATCGCAAGGCAGCCCATGGGGCGCATGGCGCAGCCTGAAGAAATAGCAGAGATGGTGATTTATTTGGCAAGTGATGACTCGGCCTTCATAACCGGGCAAGCCCTTGTCATCGATGGCGGGTGGTCAATTTAAGCATAAGCAATTGGCCCCATTGGCAAGCGGAAAAATTCCCAATAGGATAGAATTTTAATCGTCTGGAACAAGACGAAGGGGAGTCGTTTAATTGGCAATTGGCAAGGCTGCCATCGAGGCAGTCGGCGTAACTAAGATTTTTCAAAGCTCGGGCCAGGACAGTCTTAAGGCGCTGGATAATGTTTCCGTCACGATTGGCGAGAACGAGTTCTTTACTCTCCTCGGCCCTTCGGGCTGTGGAAAAACTACCTTGTTGCGCCTCATTGCCGGGTTTGATTTTCCAACGGAAGGGCAAATCCTGCTGCATGGCCAGGATATTGCGCCGCTTCCCCCTTTTCAGCGGCCGGTGAATACGGTTTTCCAAAGCTATGCGCTGTTTCCCCATATGACTGTCGGTCAGAATATCGGCTTTGGGCTCGAAATGCAGGGCAAGCCCAAGGCTCAGGTCGCGGCTCGCGTTGAGCAAATGTTGCGGCTCGTTCAAATGGAAGAACTGAAGAACCGCAGAACCGGCCAGATTTCCGGTGGCCAGCAACAGCGTGTGGCGCTGGCGCGGGCCCTTGCGCCGGAGCCGAAAGTTCTGCTTCTCGACGAGCCCCTTTCGGCACTTGACTACAAACTGCGCAAGGAAATGCAAATTGAGCTGAAGCGCCTGCAAAATGAAACAGGGATCACATTTATTTTTGTGACGCACGATCAGGAAGAAGCCCTCACCATGTCTGACCGCATTGCGGTGATGTCGAAGGGCAAGATTTTGCAAGTGGGGAGTCCGCGCGATATTTATGACCTGCCGGCGGTGCGCTTTGTGGCCAACTTCATTGGCGAGACAAATTTTCTGGAAGGAAAACTTGTTTCATCTGCACAAGGCCAGGCCAAGGTTGCCCTTGATGCCGGGGAAACAATTACAGCGAGCCTTGCAGACGGTGTTGCGCCTTCTGGCAAAGTGACCGTTGTGGTGCGGCCAGAGCACGCGACCATCGTTGCGGACCCAAAGAAAGCAACGCTTGCCGGAAAGCTTGAAAACATCGTCTATTTTGGCACGGACACGCACTATCATGTGAAGCTCAACGGTGGTGGCGAGTTTACGGTTCGCCATCAGAATATTCACGCGGAAGCCGTGACCTGTGAAAAGGGCGATAAAGTGGGTGTTCTGTTCGGTGCCGGCGCGGCGCGGGTGTTGAGGGACTGATGGCGACAGCGGGCGAAATCGCCTTGGCGGCAGTTAAGCGGGACATCCGCAACAGGTGGCTATTGTCCGCACCGGCTCTTGTGATCATAGCGCTAGCTGCGATCGGCCCACTGTTCGTCATGCTACTCTATTCCTTCATGGTCAAGGGCGATTATGGAGATGTGAAGTTCGGACAGTTTTCACTTGACGGCTGGTTCAACGTATTTTTCACCCGTGACATCTTTGACGACACACTGACATTTGCGGACGCCCATCTTTCCATTTTGTGGCGGTCAATAAGTCTGTCGCTGATTACTACAGTGACTACACTGTTTTTTGGCTTTCCGACGGCCTATTTCATTGCCACGCGACCCCAGCACCAGCGTGACACGTGGCTTTTTGTCGTGACCATTCCATTCTGGACGAACATCCTCATCCGCACCTTCGCCATGCAGGAGGTTCTGCGCAATGAGGGCATTTTCAATTCTGCACTGAGGGCAGTGCACCTCATCGATAGCCCTATCCAGATCATGTTCACTAATTGGGCGGTACTCTTTGGCATGGTCTATGTGTATCTGCCGCTGATGGTGCTGCCGCTCTACGCCAGCATGGAAAAAATCGATTTCCGGCTGGTGGAAGCGGGATATGACCTTTACGCCACGCGGCTCAAGGTTCTCTGGCACATCATCATTCCGTTGGTGAAGCCCGGGATCATTGCGGGATCCATCCTCGTCTTTATTCCATCGCTTGGAGCCTATGTTACGCCGCGTGTTTTGGGCGGTGGCAAGAGCATGATGCTGGGCAACCTCATTGAACTGCAGTTCGGCCAAGGCCGTGACTGGCCATTGGGTGCGGCACTATCCATTACTCTGATGGTGGTGGTGACGCTGGCCCTGCTGGTTTATGTGCGCAATGCTTCCAGAGGCGGAAGCAGCCATGGCTAAGAGCTTCTCCGTCCGTTCCCAGCCGGGCTTTGTGTTTGTTGCGCTACTGTGCTTTTTTCTCCTTTATCTGCCTATTGCCACCCTTGTCTTCTATGCCTTCAATGCGGGAGTTTCCGTGGCGGTATGGGAAGGCTTTTCGTTGCGCTGGTTCCAATCGGCGATGCACAATTCGGAGGTGCAGGAGGCAACACTGCGCTCGGCATTCATCGCGGTGACGGCAGCGTTTTTGTCAACCATTGCCGCGACCATGGCAGCGCTTGCCACGACGCGCACACCAGATTACCCCGGCCTTACGTTCAAATACGCGTTTATCAACCAGCCTCTGATGGTTCCTGAAATCGTCACGGCGGTAGCCCTGCTGATCGTATTTTCGCGCATCAAGGTTTGGACGGGCTATTCGGGAATCGGATATCTCCTTGCCGCCCATACGGCCTTCTGTATTCCTTTTGCCTACCTGCCGATCAGGGCACGGCTTGAGAACATGGACCTGACATTGGAACGAGCGGCGGCAGACCTCTATGCTACACCGTGGAACACCTTCAAGCGGGTGACCCTGCCGTTATTGTGGCCGGGCATCCTTGCAGGGTTCATGCTGGCCTTCGTGATCTCGCTCGACGATGTGGTCATAACCGAATTCGTGAAATCAGGTGGGCAGGAAACTTTGCCGACCTACATGCTGGGGCAATTGCGCCGTGTCGTGACCCCGGAGATCAATGCCATATCGACGGTATTCCTGGCCATTTCAATTATGTTCGTAACGATTTTCTTCTTTTTGAACCGGAAAAGGGTATAAAAAGGGGCATAATAACGCTTAACAAGGGAGAATGAGATGAAGACAAGATTGAAGTTATTGATGGCAGGAGTTGCCTTGTTGGCGACTACGGGATTGGCCCATGCGGACGGCGAGCTGAATATTTTCAATTGGGGAAATTATACCAACCCCGAGGTGATCAAGAAATTCGAAGAAACACACAAGGTGAAGGTTACAATCACCGACTACGACTCAAATGACACGGCTCTGGCCAAGGTCCGTGCCGGTGGCCATGGCTTCGACATGGTCGTGCCGTCAGGCAACTTCATGCCGATCTGGATCAGTGAAGGATTGCTGCTGGAAACCCGTCCTGACCAGATGGAGAATTTCAAGAATGTGGATCCCGCTTGGGTGAATGTTCCCTATGATCCGGGCCGCCACTACTCCGTTCCGTGGCAGTGAGGAACGGTGGGTGTTGTGGTCAATACCAGCAAATACAAGGGCGACATCAACACCTGGGGCATCATCTTCAATCCGCCGGATGAACTCAAGGGCAAGGTCAACCTGGTTCCCGAGATGAATGACGTCATCGATGCTGCCATCAAGTACAATGGCGGCACACACTGCTCTGTGGACAAGGAAGTGCTGAAGAAGGTCCGCGATACCTTGGTCAATGCCAAGCCGAACTGGTTGTCGATGGAATATTCAACCATCACCAAGATGGTCGCGGGCGATTTCCTGGCCACCAGCGACTGGAATGGCTCGGCCATGCGCATGCGCCTGCAGAACCCAGACTTCAAATACGGCTACCCCAAAGAGGGCTTCCAGACCTGGATGGACAATCTGGCGGTGCTGAAGGATGCAAAGAACGTCGAGAATGCCAAGCTATTCCAAAATTTCATCATGGACCCGGAGAATGCGGCAGGAATTTCGGCCTTTGCCCGCTATTCGACCGGCATCATGGGGTCGGAAAAATATTTGCCTGCCGACATGAAGGATGCACCTGAACTGACGATTCCGAAGGAAATGGAGGGACACTATGAATTCTCCACCGCCTGCCCGCCGGAAGCGACCGAAATTTATACGAAGATTTGGACGGAAGTCCTGAAGTAACAAAACGCCGTGTTGGCGGCCCCCGGAGTTCCGCTCCGGGGCTGTCCTGTATTTACCGCGCCGCGAGGGGCTCAGATTTGATTTTCAATGGGTTTGTGGCCATAGTCCTTGCCAGCAATCACGAAGACCAAGATGCAATGAAACAGAGAGGAGCAAAGGCCATGAAAATGAAACTAACGGCGGCGCTGACCGGATTTGCCATGCTCGCCGGCCTGGGCCAGGCCCAGGCGGAAGGTGAACTGCAAATCTACAATTGGGGCGACTATACCAGTCCCGAGCTTATCACCAAGTTCGAGAAGCAATACGACGTCAAGGTGACAATCACCGACTATGATGCGAACGATACGGCCATTGCAAAGGTCAGGGCCGGTGGCCACGGTTTCGATATTGCGGTGCCTTCGGCGAACTACGTGCCGATCTGGATCAAGGAGGGCCTGCTGCTGGAGTCAAGGCCGGACCAGATGGAGAATTTCAAGAACATGGACCCGCGCTGGGTCGATGTGCCTTTCGATCCCGGCCGCCATTACACGGTGCCTTGGCAATGGGGCACCAACGGCATTCTCGTCAATACCAAGTTCTACAAGGGCGATCCCAATACCTCCGCCATCTTCCTCGAACCGCCGGATGAGTTGAAGGGCAAGATCAATGTCGTGCCCGAAATGGGCGAGGTCATGCATCTGGCCATCAAGTATCTGGGCGGCGAGCCCTGCACCGCCGACAAGGAGGTGCTGAAGAAGGTCCGCGACAAGCTCGTGGCGGCCAAGCCAAACTGGATTTCCATGGACTATGCCAATCCCGATAAATACGCCAAGGAGGATATTGCTGCTGGCGTCAACTGGAATGGCTGGTCATTTCGCGCGCGCCTTCTGAACAACAATCTCGTCTATGGCTTTCCCAAGGAAGGTTTTCCGATCTTCATGGACAACGTGGTAGTGCTGAAAGATGCCAAAAACCCCGAGAACGCAAAACTATTTCAGAACTTCATCATGGACCCTGAGAATGCCGCCATGATCTCAAGTTTCGCGCGTTATAATAACGGCATCAAGGGCTCCGAGAAGTATATGCCGGAGGATATGAAGACAGCTCCGGAAGTGAATATTCCGGAGGACGTCATGGCACATGGTGCATTCACGCCAACATGCCCGCCGGATGTGCAGGAACTCTATACCAAAATCTGGACCGAGTTGTTAAAGTAGCGATTACATCCTTTGCCCCGGCGGGAAACTGCCGGGGCTTTTTTGTTGTTCAGGAAGATCATGTCCTCATTCAAAAATTCCGATACGCCACTTCCCATCATGCAGGGGATACCTCCAAGCCTGGTTCCACCAAAAATGGAATGGGACAGGCCGCCGTGGAACCGCTGGTCGTTTCAGCATGTGCGCGAGATTCTACCGACAGCGGAAGTCTGGCGGGGCTCTGGAATTGTGCGCGAATTTGTGGCGCGGGAACAGAATCTCGACGGCTTGGCTGTTACGGATAGCGTCGGCGCGCCGACCACTCTGGCTGGGCATCTGGATGAAACCTATACGGACGGATTTTTAGTAATGAAAGATGGTGTTATTGCCTATGAGCGCTATTTCAATGGCATGGACCAACGCACGTTGCATCTGTCGCAATCGGTTGCGAAATCCTTCACTGGCATTGTGGTTGGAATTATGATCAGTCGTGGCCTCCTCGGCGTCAATGCACCTGTTACGCAATATCTTCCTGAACTGGAAAAGACGGGATGGCGCGGGGCAACGCTGCAGCAGGTGCTCGATATGACAACGGGCACACGGTTTTCTGAAGAATATACGAATCCCTATTCCGACATTGGGCAACTGGATGTGGCGTCGCGCTGGAAACCAGTTCCACCCGACAGCGATCCCGGTTTCAAATGGCCGCGCCACACGTGGGAACTGATCACAGGGCTTTCTGCGGTTGAGCGCCCCCATGGCGAGCTCTTTGCCTATCGTTCCATTGAAACGGATGTGCTGGCTTTTTGCATGGAACGTATGACTGGCAAACGCCTGGCCGAGCTTGTTTCAGAAGAGCTGTGGCAGAAGATGGGGGCGGAAGAGAGCGCCTGTTTCACCGTGGACAGTGCGGGCTTTGCGCTGGCCGATGGCGGCCTTAATGCAACGATGCGGGACTATGGCCGCTTTGGGCAATTGATTCTGGAGAATGGCGGCGGCGTCATTCCGGCCTCCTGGATTGAAGCCACGCGCAATGGAAACCATGGCATTTTCAAAGAGCCCTACACACTTTCGTTGCCGCAAGGGGCCTACAAAAACCAGTTCTGGATTGAGGATCCGAAGTCGCGGGCCATTCTGGCGAAGGGCGTGTTCGGACAATTGATCTATGTGAACTGGGATTACAACATGGTGGTGGTGAAGCTTTCAAGCTGGCCGGATTTTCTCAATCGCACGTTTGACGTTGCGACTTTTGGTGCCATTCATGCGATTGGGAAAGCGCTGACCTGAATTTCTTCCCTCTCCCCTTGTGGGAGAGGGTGGCTTGCGAACAAAGCGAGCAAGTCGGGAGAGGGGGCTACTTGCGGCCTACCCCTCTTCCGGCCACCGCGTTCCGCGATGTCCACCTTCTCCCACAAGGGGAGAAGGCTAAGTAGAGAATGGATTACATCGTTATCCCTGGAAGTTTCAGCCCTTGCTCTTTGGCGCAATCTCTTGCGATGTCGTAGCCGGCATCAGCATGGCGCATGACGCCGGTGGCGGGATCGTTCCACAGCACGCGCTCTAATCTGCGGGCCGCATCGTCGGTGCCGTCGGCGACCACCACCATGCCTGCATGCTGTGAGTAACCAATGCCAACGCCACCGCCGTGATGGATGGAAACCCAGGTGGCACCGGATGCGGTGTTGAGTAATGCGTTAAGCAAGGGCCAATCGGATACGGTATCGGAGCCGTCAAGCATGGCTTCGGTTTCGCGGTTGGGAGAAGCCACGGAGCCTGAATCCAAATGGTCACGTCCGATCACGATGGGGGCTTCGACTTCGCCATTTCTGACCATTTCATTGAAGGCGAGACCGAGCCTGTGGCGCTGACCGAGGCCTACCCAGCAGATGCGCGCGGGAAGGCCCTGGAAGGCAATGCGTTCACGTGCCATGTCGAGCCAGTTGTGCAAATGCTTGTCGTCGGGGATGAGTTCCTTAACGCGCTGATCGGTCTTATAAATGTCCTCGGGATTGCCGGAGAGGGCGGCCCAGCGGAAGGGGCCAATGCCGCGGCAGAACAGGGGCCTGATATAGGCAGGCACAAAGCCGGGAAACGCAAAGGCATCCTTCAGGCCCATTTCAAAGGCCATTTGGCGAATGTTGTTGCCATAGTCGAGGGTGGGAACGCCCGCCTTCTGGAAATCCAGCATGGCCTGCACATGAATTTTCATGGAGGCCATGGATGCAGCCTTCACGGCTTGCGGATTTGAAACGCGCTTTTCTTCCCATTCGGCAAGTGTCCATCCAATAGGCAAATAACCATTGACGGGATCATGGGCCGAGGTCTGATCGGTGACGGCGTCCGGCCTGATGCCACGTTTGACCATATCAGGCAAGATTTCTGCAGCGTTGCCGAGAACGCCAACGGAGATTGGTTTTACTGAGCGCTTGATCATTTCGATTGCTTCATCAACGCTCTTGGCTTGCGTATCGAGGTAGCGGGTGCGCAGGCGCATATCGATGCGCGAGGGCTGGCATTCTATGGCGACCATCGAGGCACCGGCCATTGTTGCTGCCAATGGTTGGGCGCCGCCCATGCCGCCGAGGCCTGCGGTGAGGAACCATTTTCCCTTGAGATTGCCGCCGTAGTGCTTGCGGCCTACTTCGGCGAAGGTTTCATAGGTGCCCTGCACGATGCCCTGGGTGCCGATATAGATCCATGACCCCGCCGTCATCTGGCCGTACATCATCAGGCCCTTTTTATCGAGCTCGTTGAAATGGTCCCAAGTGCCCCAGTGGGGAACAATGTTTGAGTTCGCAATGAGCACGCGGGGTGCATCCCTATGGGTGCGGAAGATGCCGACGGGCTTGCCGGATTGCACGAGCAGCGTTTCATCGTCCTCAAGGGAGCGCAGGCTTGCCACGATCCGGTCGTAGGCTTCCCAGTTACGCGCGGCCCTACCAATGCCGCCATAGACCACGAGTTCTTCCGGTCTTTCGGCCACTCCGGGATCGAGATTGTTCATCAACATGCGTAGCGGCGCTTCGGTGAGCCAGGATTTGGCGCTGAGGGTTGTTCCAGTAGCGGAACGAATGATGCGGGTGTTATCGCGGCGGCTGTTCATAGGGGTTTTCCTTGGGCATTGGTTTTGTAGCGGCTGTGCAGGACATAGCGGCTGGCGGGATAGATGAGGGTTGCGACGGTTACGACCTGGCCCTGATTCCAGCTCCGGCGGTGGAGCGCCAGGCAGGGTTCGTGAGGTTTTATATTCAGGAGCTCTTGCTGGGCGGCATCTGGCAGCATGGCTTTGACGGAGTGTTCCAGCTCATCAACGGGAACGGTGTTCAGGAGATAGGCCGTAGGCGTCTGCTTGGTAAAACTCTGGATGAGGAAGTCGGGGGCAATGTGGGGGTTCACCCAGCGGTTCTCGAGCTGGACCGGCAGGCCGTTTTCCTCATGGACTATGGCGAGATGGAACAGGCTCTGGGGGGATTTCCATTCAAACTCATTGGCGAGAACGTGGTTGGCGGCAATCTTTTCACGGGTGATCAGGCGGGAAGAGTGCTTGTGGCCACGGGATTCAATTTCCTCGGCAATGTTGCGGAGCTCCATCAGGCTGGTGCGGGCGGTCTGTTCCTTGACAAAGGTGCCGACGCCGGGAACCCTGGCAAGGTAGCCATCGGTGGAGAGTTCGCGGAGTGCCCGGTTGGCGGTCATGCGGCTGATGCCGAAGCTTTCAACGAGCTCGTTTTCGGAGGGCACGCGGGAGCCGGCGGCCCAGATGCCGGACTGGATATGGCCCAGGATATGCTCCTTCACCTGCTTGTAGAGCGGCTGCATCTCGTTCACGGGAGGGTTCCTTTAATGAGTTCGCCATTCCTGATGACGGCGGCGAGGGGATTGAACCCCAGGGGGTAGGCGAGGTCGCCGGGGCGTGTAACGTCCCAGAGGGCGAGATCGGCCTTCTGGCCCACGGCGATGGTGCCACGGTCCTTGAGGCCAAGGGCGTGGGCGGCGTTGGCAGTGACCCCCAGCAGCGCCTCCTCCGGGGTAAGGCCGAAGAGCACACAGGCCATGTTCATGGTGGCGAGCAGGGAATGGACGGGAGAGGAGCCAGGATTAAGATCGGTGGCGATGGCGATGGGAACCTTGTGCTGGCGGAGTGCGGCCACGGGCGGAGCCTGCATTTCACGCAGGTAATAGAAGGCGCCCGGGAGCAGCACGGCTACCGTGCCGGACTTGGAAATAGATTCGACTCCTTCCTCATCCAGGTATTCGATGTGGTCGACGGACAGGGCATTGAAGCGCGCCGCCATTTTCGCTCCGCCCAAATTGGAGAGCTGTTCGGCATGCAGTTTCACCGGCAGGTTGAAGGCCCTTGCGGCCTTGAACACGGATTTGGTTTCCTCCACCGAAAAGGCAATGCCTTCGCAGAAGGCATCTACGGCGTCGGCGAGATTTTCGGAGACAATCCTTGGAAGGGCCTGATCACATACGATACTTACATATCCCTCATGGTTTTCCTTGAATTCCTGGGGGAAGGTGTGGGCCCCCAGGAAGGTGGTTCTCACGTCTACGGGACGAAGGGTGCCTAGCTTTCTGGCGACCTTGAGCATTTTTATTTCGGTCTCGACATCCAGGCCATAGCCCGACTTGATTTCGATGGTGGTGACACCTTCGGCCAAAAGCGATTCGAGTCGACGCAATGCGGATTCGAGTAGCTCTGCTTCGCTCGCGGCACGGGTGGCGCGCACTGTGGACATGATACCGCCGCCCGCCTTGGCGATGTCGGAATAGGTGGCACCATTGAGGCGCTGCTCAAATTCAGCGGCTCGGTTGCCGCCATAAACCAGATGAGTGTGGCAATCGATGAGGCCGGGAGTGAGCAACCTTCCGCCGCAATCAACTGCATCACCTTTGGGTGTGTCGGGTCCTACCGATTTTATGACACCCTTTTCAATTGCGGCCGCGCCCTTCTCAATAAGGCCGTAGCCGTCGACCATGGTGGCGATGGAAAGATTGGTGAGGAGCACGACAATTCCCTACTTGTATAAGGTTGTATATACAGTATACTCGGAAGCATGACCCAAGGCAAGTTCCGTTTCACATCGGCCCTCACGTCTTCCGGTTGGCAGAAAGAAGTTAGCGTTGCGGTCGATCAATACGGAATGATTGAAAGTGTTGAAGCCGGAGTGAAAGGTGGAACGCTGATCAAAGGCATCGCCATCCCCGCCGTTGCCAATGTCCATTCCCATGCCCATCAAAGATTGATGGTGGGGCTGGCGGAGCGGGCCGGTCCGGGGGCCGACAGTTTCTGGACCTGGCGCGAAGCGATGTATGGCTTTGCGCTGAAGCTTTCGCCTGACGATCTCGAGGCCGTTGCGGCGCAGGCCTATGTTGAAATGGTGAAGTCGGGCTTTTCCTGCGTGGGAGAGTTCCAGTATCTGCATCACCAGCCCGATGGGCAGCCCTATGACGAGCCCGCTGAAATGTCCCTGCGCTGCATCTCGGCGGCGGAGCAGGCAGGGATTGCCATTACCATGCTGCCGACGCTCTATAATTATTCAGGATTTGGCGGCCAGCAGGCAAATGCGGGCCAAAGACGCTTTGTAAATGATGCGGATAATTTTTTGGAAATTTATGAAACGCTGAAGAGTGTTTGTGGAACGAACCCGCTCAGGCGGCTTGGTATTTCGCCCCATAGTTTGCGCGCGGTGACGCCGGAATTTTTGAAGACTGTGTTGAACGGCGTTGATAAGCGCGCGCAGGTTCATATTCATGTGGCTGAACAGACTCGGGAAGTTGATGACTGTCTGGCGTGGTGTGGCAAGCGACCGGTTGAATTCTTGCTCGACGAGTTCGATGTCTCCAATCGCTGGTGCGCCATTCACGCGACCCATATGACCGACACTGAAACACGGCGCTTGGCGAAATCAGGCGTGATTGCAGGCCTGTGTCCCACGACAGAGGCAAATCTGGGCGATGGCGTATTTCCCGCTGATCAATTCCTCAAACAGGGTGGGGGGATTGCCATTGGCAGCGACAGTCAGATCACAATCTCACCGGCTGAAGACTTGCGGATGCTGGAATATTCGCAACGTCTGCGGGATCGCACGCGCAATGCGCTGGCTTCAGGGGCGGGCGCTTCAACGGGACGCACATTGCTTGATGCGGTCCTTAAAGGCGGCGCCACCTGTCTAGACAACGCCACTGGTGCGATTGCCGTGGGCAGGCGCTGTGACATCTCAGTGCTCGATGATGAACATCCCGCCATGATCGGACGCGAGGGCGATGCGTTGCTCGATACATGGATTTTTTCTGCCGGCAATGGCGCGGTAAAAGATGTGATTGTTGGCGGTTTGCATGTTGTGAATGATCGCCGGCATATGGACGAAGACCGGATTCAAAAGAAATTTGCTGAAACTGTGAGGCGTTTGTCATGAAGATTGTCATTGGTGAAACTGCGATTACGCTGGCGCATGCGCGCGCCGCATTGGCCGGACCGGTAACAGTTTCGCTTTCGCCTAGAGCGCGGGGGCTCATTGTCAAAAGTGCTGAGACGGTGGCGCGATTGCTCAAAACGGGCGATGCGATCTATGGCGTCAATACGGGCTTTGGAAAATTGGCCAAGACGCGGATTGCTGCGGAAGACCTTTCAAAACTGCAAATCAATATCGTGCGCTCCCATGCGGCCGGTGTTGGCGCGTTGCTGGATGAGAGTGTGGTGCGGCTCATCATGCTGCTCAAGCTCAATGCCCTTTCACAAGGGGCATCGGGAATTTCCCTGGTGGCGATGGAAACACTGGTTGCGCTGCTGAATGCCGATGCTCTGCCCGTTGTTCCGGGGCAGGGGTCGGTTGGTGCATCGGGTGATTTGGCGCCGCTTGCCCATTTGAGCCTTGTGCTGATTGGTGAAGGTGAAGTTCTCCACAAAGGCAAGCGCTTGAGTGGTGCAAAAGGATTGCAGGCTGCAGGTGTCAGGCCTGTTGTCTTGGGACCAAAGGAAGGTCTTGCCCTTCTCAATGGCACGCAGGTTTCGACAGCTCTCGCCCTTTACGGATTGATTGCAGCGGAACGCAATGCGGCGGCGGCCATTCTGGCAGGCGCGCTTTCCATCGACGCAGTGATGGGGTCTGACACGCCGTTTGATCCCCGCATCCATGCGCTGCGTCCGCACCCCGGTCAAATTCTTGCGGCTTCGCACTATCGCCGCCTGCTTGCGGGCAGTGCCATTCGCGCCTCGCATCTCGTTGATGATGAGCGGGTGCAGGATCCCTATTCCTTCCGTTGCCAGCCGCAAGTGATGGGTGCGTGCCTGGACTTGCTTGCCAATGCGGCGCGCACATTGATGATTGAGGCCAATGGTGTTTCCGACAATCCGCTGGTGTTTGCGGAAGATGGCGCGGTGCTTTCCGGCGGCAACTTCCATGCGGAGCCCGTGGCCTTTGCTGCCGACATGATTGCCATGGCCATTGCCGAAATGGGATCGCTTTCGGAACGGCGCATGGCCGCGCTGATTGATTCCTCCATTTCGCTGCTTCCGCCCTTTCTCATTCGCAATCCCGGGCTCAACTCCGGCTTCATGATTCCGCAATGCACGGCAGCAGCGCTGATGAGCGAGAACAAGCAGATGTCGCATCCGGCTTCGGTTGATTCAGCGCCAACGTCTGCCAATCAGGAAGATCATGTCTCGATGGCAACCCATGGGGCGCGACGGCTTGGACCAATGAATGCCAATCTGGCGCGTATCGTGGCCATCGAACTCATGGCTTCGGCGGAAGGCATTGACTTCCGGCGACCGCTCAAATCCTCAAAAACGCTTGAAGAGACCCATAAGCTTGTGCGCTCAAAGGCTGCAAGCCGGGAACAAGACCGCGAATTTTCAACGGATATTGAGGCCATTGCTGGCATGATTGAGCAAGGGGCGTTTCAATCGCTCGTGCCAAAACTTTTGGCCGATCTCGGCTGTGCCTAGAGTTTGATCAAATTTTTTCCTCGCCCCTTGGGGGAGAGGAAGGGGCCCATCCTGCGTCGCGAAGCTACGCAGGATGGGAAGGTGAGGGGGAACAGGTCTCGCAATTGAATCACCTGTTCCCCCTCATCCTCCCACCGCGTTCCGCGGCGGGCCCCGCCTTCTCCCCGCTGGGGAGAAGGAAAACAGGGGATTTCGATTCAAAGAAATTTGATCACGCCCTAGTTTTTGAGCCGATACCCGGTACTGAATATCCAGGCGATGATGGCAAGGCAGACGGCAAGAAAGGCCCCCATCACAAGGAGGCTCGCACCGATGCTCACGTCGGTCATGCCAAAGAAACTCCAACGCAGAAGCGAGATCAGGTAAACCACGGGGTTGAACAGGCTGACCGTTTGCCAGAAGGGCGGCAGCATGTCGATGGCATAGAAGCTGCCGCCGAGGAAGGTGAGCGGCGTCACCACGAGAAGCGGAACCAACTGCAACTGCTCGAAGCTTCCCGACCAGATGCCGATGATGAAGCCCAGAAGGCTGAAGGCAAGCGAGCTCAGCACGACGAAGGTGAGCATCCAGAAGGGATGGACAATATCAAGCGGCACGAAAAACCAGGCGGTGGCCAGGGTCAGGACTCCCAGAATCACCGACTTGGTGGCCGCCGCGCCGACGAAGCTTGTCACAACCTCAAGATAGGAGACGGGCGCTGAGAGAATCTCATAAATCGTTCCGGCAAAGCGCGGGAAATAGATGCCGAAGGAGGCATTGGCGATGCTCTGGGTGAGAACGGAGAGGACGATCAGGCCCGGCACGATGAAGGAGCCATAACCGACGCCGCCCACCTCCTGGATGCGCGAGCCGATGGCGGAGCCGAAGACCACGAAATAAAGCGAGGTTGTCACCACCGGCGAGATGATGCTTTGGGCGGGGGTGCGGAAGGTGCGGGCCATCTCGAATTTGTAGATCGCCCAAATCGCCTGAATATTCACGCGCGCTCCCTCACCAGGCTCACGAAAATGTCTTCCAGCGAGCTTTGCCGCGTCTGGATGTCCTTGAAGCGGATGCCTGCTTCGGCAAGATCACCGAGCAACGTGGTAATGCCGCTGCGCTCGGCCTCGCCGTCATAGGTATAGACCAATTCGTCCCCGCCATTGGCGAGCTCCAGCTTGTGCTTTGCCAGTTTCTTCGGCACTTTCTCGAGCTGGCCATGGAGGTGCAGCGTCATCTGCTTGCGGCCGAGCTTCCGCATGAGAGCGGCCTTTTCCTCGACCAGGATGATCTCGCCCTTGTTGATCACGCCGATGCGGTCGGCCATTTCCTGGGCTTCCTCGATGTAGTGGGTGGTGAGAATGATGGTGACGCCGGTGCTGCGGAGATCGCGCACCAGATTCCACATGTCGCGGCGCAGCTCCACGTCCACACCCGCCGTGGGCTCGTCGAGGAAGAGTATTTTCGGCTCATGGGCAAGGGCCTTGGCGATCATTACCCGGCGCTTCATGCCGCCCGACAGCTCAACGATCTTGGTGTCCTTCCTGTCCCAAAGCGACAGGGATTTGAGAACCTTCTCAATATGGGCGGGATTGAGCTTGAGCCCGAAGAGGCCGCGGCTGAAAGTGACGGTTGCCCTGACACTTTCGAATATGGCCAGCGACAGCTCCTGCGGCACGAGGCCGATGAGGCTTCGCGCCTTACGGTAATCTGTGACATTGTCAAAACCATTGGCTGAAACCGTGCCGGCGCTCGCCGTCACGATGCCGCAGATGATGCTGATCAGCGTGGTTTTGCCCGCGCCATTGGGGCCGAGCAGGGCAAAAATTTCACCCTGCCTGATCTCAAGGTTAATATCTTTCAGGGCCTGAAAGCCTGACTTGTAAGTTTTTGAGAGATTTGCAACAGAAATGGCGGAAGACATTGTGTCCAAATAGGGGCTGAGAGTGGGAAACGTAAGATGCCGCAAGGTTTGCCTGCCCGTATTTAATTTGCCGCCGGAGCAGGTTTTGGGATAACAAATTCATGAACATTAGACGGAAATCCGGGTGGCTTGCGTCTTGAGTAGACTATGCTGAAGGCAGCATTGTGCCCGGGGAGTGTTTTGTCTTGAAGAAGTCGGCGGCGGCACTGGTTCTACTCTTGATTCTCGGGGGTGCTGCCTATTGGCTGCAGTCGAGCGGCCAACTTGCGGTCTATTGGCCGGGCGCCTCCGTTGCTCAAGTGAAACCGGAGGCAGCCAGAAGCGGGCAGGGCCAGCGTGGTCCCTTGTCGGTGGAAGTGGCAACGGCGAAGGAAGACCAGCTGAGCGATGATATTGCAGCGATCGGATCCCTGCTTTCCGAGGAATCGGTTGATATCGCGGCGGAGACGAATGGGCGGATTGTGGAAATCCTGTTTGCCGATGGCGCACAGGTTGGCACCGGTGATGTGTTGTTCCGCCTTGACGATACGCTGGTAAGAGCTGTGGTGGCTGACGCCGAGGCGCGCCTTGCGCTGGCGAGAACCGTTTTTGAGCGCAATGAGGCCCTGATCAAATCCAAAAACATTGCGCAAAGCGTTGTCGACCAGACAAATACCGAGCTCACGCTTGCCGAAAGCGCCTTGGCATTGGCAAAGGTGCAGCTTGGCAAACTTACGATTCGCGCGCCCTTCAGTGGCCGGGCCGGATTCCGTGGCGTGTCAGTTGGTGCCTATGTACAGGCGGGTGCGCCGCTTGTGCATGTTGAGAAGATCGATCTGCTGAAAGCGGCGTTTAGCGTTCCCGAACTCAATTTCTCTCAGCTCGCGCTGGGCCAGAGCATCATGGTGACTGCCGATGCAGTGCCGGGTGAAACCTTTGAGGCAAAAATTTCGGCGATTGACCCGCTGGTCGATATCAATGGCCGGGCGCTCAAGGTGCGTGCAGACCTTGACAACGCAGCCGACAAGCTCCGGCCTGGCATGCTGATACGCATCAGCGTTCGCGGGCCATCGCGCTCATCAGTCACGGTGCCGGAGGCCGCGATCATCCCGCGAAGCAATGGTGCCGTGGTGTTCATTGCTACGGGCGACAAGGCCCAGGAAGCAAAGGTCAGAACCGGCAAGCGCAGCAATGGCGCGGTTGAAATTCTGGAAGGACTGGCAGCGGGGGCGCAAGTCATCACCGCCGGAAACACGCGGCTTTCGGACGGGGCGGCCATCGCCATCGTCCCATCCGCAAGCAATTGAGGGTGCGATGACCCTTCCAGAGATCTGCATCCGGCGCCCCGTCTTTGCAACTGTCCTAAGCCTTATTCTTGTGCTGATTGGCCTCATGGCCTTCAGCCGGCTGACTATCCGCGAATATCCCAACATCGACGAACCGCAGGTTTCGGTTTCAACCGGTTATTCCGGGGCATCGGCAGAAATCATTGAAAGCCAGGTCACGCAGGTGCTCGAAGGCTCGCTGGCGGGCATCGAGGGCATCGACACCATTGAATCCACTTCGCGTGCCGAATCGAGCCGGATCACCATCCGCTTCCGCGCCGGCATCAGTATTGATTCGGCAACGAGCGATGTGCGTGACCGGGTGAGCCGGGTGCGCCGCCAGCTTCCCGATGAAATCGACGAACCAACCATATCCAAGGTTGAAGCGGATGCGCAGCCGATTATTTTTCTTGTGATGCGCTCGAGCGGCATGTCGGCCCTTGAGCTCACGGACTATGTGGACCGCTTCGTGGCCGACCGGTTCAAGAATCTTGATGGCGTGGCCGATGTCTCGGTCAATGGTGAGCGGCGCTACGTCATGCGCGTCTGGCTCGATCCGGGAAAGCTCGCGGGCTACGGCATCACAGTGCAGGACATCGAGCAGGCCATCCGCTCGCAGAACGCTGAAATTCCGGCGGGGCGGGTGGAGAGCACCGACCGCGAGTTTACGGTGCTGTCGCGCACCTCGCTTGGCACGGCTGCGGAGTTTGCAAGGGTGACGCTCAAGGCGGCTGGCGGCCTGCAGGTGACGCTGGGTGACGTGGCCAAGGTCGAACTTGGAACGGCGGACGTGCGGCGCGAGAGCCGATATGATAGCCAGACAGCCATTTCGATTGGCATTGTCAAACAGGCCGTTGCCAATCCCCTCGATGTGGCAAATGCGGTCAACCGGGTGCTGCCCGCGATCAATGCGTCAATGCCGGAAGGAACCTCGATCGAAGTTGGCTTCGACTCGACCGTGTTCATTGACCGTTCGATCAGGAACGTGTTCACGACGATTCTTGAAGCGGCCGCACTTGTCATTCTCATTATCCTCCTGTTCCTCCATTCTTTCCGGGCAGCAATCATTCCGGTTGTCACGATCCCTGTGTCGCTGATCACGGCGTTTGCCATCATGTATGCGGCGGGGCTCACGATCAATACGCTGACGCTTCTCGCCTTCGTGCTGGCTATAGGGCTCGTCGTCGACGACGCCATCGTCATGCTTGAAAATATCTATCGGCACGTGGAAGAAGGCATGAAACCTTTCGATGCAGCAATAAGAGGTGCGCGGGAAGTGGGGTTCGCGGTGGTGGCCATGACGATGACGCTCGCCGCCGTCTATGCGCCGATTGCCTTCACGCCGGGGCGCACGGGCCGGCTTTTCCTTGAATTCGCGCTGACGCT
>CAZAMS010000209.1:0-3092 GCA_964486305.1 uncultured Aestuariivirga sp. | reverse complement strand
GTCAGGCTATTTCGCAAGGTCCGCCGCAGCCAACAAGGAAGATTTGGCCCTCATCAAAGCCATGGTGAAGCACGCCGTGAAAAGCGGCTTGAAAGGCGAAAGCGGCGTCGTGGGCCACGATGAAGGAAGGAAGGGCGTGCTGCGGACAATCGAATTCGCCCGCATCAAGGGCGGCAAGGCGTTTGACACAAGCGCCAAGTGGTTCACCAGAATGCTCAAGGAATTGGATCAGCCTGTAGGCAAGCCCGTATTGCTTGGTGACGGCAATTGATCCATTCACAAAGCAATCGCGATAATTTTTCCTCGCCCCGTTGGGGAGAGGAAGGGGCCCATTGCGTAAGCAATGGGAAGGTGAGGGGGCTTCGGTGCCGAATTTCAAGCGCCTGTACCCCCTCATCCTCCCAAGCTTCGCTTGGGCCCCGCCTTCTCCCCCATGGGGGCTACGGGATGCACACATCTCTTCGATTCTTTTCAGTGGGTTACCGGAAATGACTGGAAAAAATGCTGTTGTTCGCGTACCAGCACCCTCTAAATTTCGTTTGCTGTTGAAAGCTAAGCCATTGGTCCAGCAACGGTTATTGACGCCAAAAAGATGTGTGAATCCCGTAGCCCATGGGGAGAAGGAAATTGCAGCGGTGATATAGTAAATGGCGATGGAAGCGCGAGTAAAGTCCACCATCCTGACCCCCGCCCAGATGTACCAGGCCGATGCACTCGCCATCGCCTCCGGCATTTCTGAAGCACAGCTCATCGAAAACGCCGGACGCGCCGTGGCGGAAGAAATCACAAGACGCTACGGCGCAAGAAAAACCGTCGTCTTCTGCGGCCCCGGCAACAATGGCGCCGATGGAAAAGTTGCCGCCCGTTATCTCAAGGAGTGGGGCTGGCCCGTCAGCATCTCCGCTGACATCACCGGTGCCGAACTGATCATTGATGCGCTCTATGGCGCCGGTCTCAACCGGGATTTTCCAGTTGATCTCGCCGACAAAATTAACAGCGCTGGCGTTCCCATCGTTGCCATCGATGTTCCCTCCGGCCTCGATGGCTTGACGGGGCACCCGCGCGGCGCTTGCGTCAATGCCGACCTCACCGTCACCTTCTTCCGCAAAAAACCCGGCCATCTCCTGCTGCCCGGCCGCATCTTGTGCGGAGACGTCGTTGTCGCTGACATTAGCATCCCGGAAACCGTTCTTCCGGAATTGAAAATTCGACTCTGGGAAAACGCCAGACCCAGGCTCATGCAGTTCACCATGGCATCGCATAAATACAGCAGGGGCCACGCCGTTGTTGTCTCAGGCCCCAGGTTCAACACCGGTGCCTCCCGCCTCGCGGCCAACGCCGCATTGAGAATCGGCGCAGGACTCGTCACCGTCGCGGGCCATGAGGATGAACTCCTCATCCACGCCGCCCACACCACCGCCATCATGCTGGCGCGAACCGATAATGCCGTGGCGCTCGGCATGCTCCTCAATGACAGGCGCAGGAATGCTGTGTGCATTGGCCCCGCCGCAGGCGTCGGCTCAAAAACCTGTGCGAACGTGCGCGCGGTTCTGGCGAGTGGTGTCGCAACGGTGCTTGATGCCGATGCCTTGACCTCCTTCGCCCAGAACCCCAATGACCTCTTTGAAGCGATTGCCGAGTACCCCGAACGCCCCGTTATCATGACGCCCCATGAGGGGGAATTTCAGCGCCTTTTCAGCGAGCTGGCGAATGTTTCGCAAGCGAAACATGAACGCGCCGTAACGGCTGCGAATCGATCCGGTGCAATCGTCATTCTCAAAGGCGCTGACACAGTCATCGCCAGTCCCAATGGCCGCGCTGTGATCAACAGCAATGCCCCGCCGTCCCTTGCCACCGCAGGCTCCGGCGACGTGCTGGCGGGTATCACAACCGGATTGCTCGCCCAAGGCTTGCCATCCTTCGAAGCCGCCTGTGCCGCCGTGTGGATTCATGGCAATGCCGCGAACCGGCATGGTGCTCGACAGATCACTGCAGAGACGCTTCTCGATCATGTCGGCGAGTCTGCATGAACCGTCCGCTTCTCCTCCTCATCGGCACAGGCGCAGCGCTTGGCCTCAATTTCCCTATCGGCAAACTGGCCATGGCCGCAGGTGTCAATCCTGCCCTCTGGGCTGCCGTGATTTCACTGGGGGCAGGACTCGCCATGCTGCTTGCCGCAAGCCTTACCGAGGTTAAAAGGCCCCATGCGAAATCCACGTTTCAGTTCGCAATCATCTCCGGCCTCATCTCCTATGTCGTGCCGAACTTCCTCACCTTCTCGGTGATCCCGAAAATCGGCAGCGGCCTTGCCGCCATCATGTTCGCGCTCTCGCCTGTGGTGACCGCACTTCTCTCCCTGATGCTCCGTGTACGTCCGCCAAGCCTGTTGGGCATTATTGGAATTGCCGTTGGCCTCGCCGGCGCCGTGATCATCATTTTCTCGCGGGCTACGGATTTCAACGGCGGCGGCACATGGTGGATTCTTGCAGCCCTGCTGATCCCCATCTTTCTCGGCCTCGGAAATGTCTATCGCACCCTTGCCTGGCCCGAAGGCGCATCCCCTCGGAAACTTGCATCCCACACCAATCTCGCTGCCGTGCCGTTCCTCGCCATTGTTGTAATTGTCCAAACCGGAACGATTGACGTGGCACCTCTCGCAGGCATTCCGGGTCTGGTTGTCCTGCAGCTCGCCGTTTCAATCACTATGTTCCTGATGTTCTTCCGCCTGCAGCAGATCAGCGGGCCAACCTACCTGAGCCAGATCGGCTATGTCGCCGCGGCCGTAGGCGTGGTCATCGGCGTGGTTTACTTCGGTGAAACCTATCCCATGACCGTGTGGATCGGGGCAGGGGTCATAGCAGTTGGCATTGCGCTATCGACATTGGCGCAAAGCCGCTAGCGCGTGATCAACTTTGTTTGAATCGAAGTTCCCCAATTTTCCTTCTCCCCGTCGGGGCTACGGGATGCACACATCTCTTCGATTCTTTTCAGTGGGTTACCGGAAATGACTGGAAAAAATGCTGTTGTTCGCGTACCAGCACCCTCTAAATTCCGTTTGCTGTTGAAAGCTAAGCCATTGGTCCAGCAACGGT
>CAZAMS010000208.1:0-5684 GCA_964486305.1 uncultured Aestuariivirga sp. | reverse complement strand
CACACCGCGCCAGACCGAGATCCTTCAGCTGGTGGCCGAAGGTTTGACAAATCGCGAAATCGCCCAACGCCTCGGGCTCAGCGAACGCACCGTCGACCGCCACGTCAGCGATACGCTGACCCGAATAGACGTGCCCACGCGCGCCGCGGCCACGGCCTTCGCCATCTCGCACGGCTTGATAGTCTTGCGGCCGTCTGGGTAGTTCTACCCAATGGAATTTTCCGGGCCTTGGGCCTTTGGACCGAAGCGGGCGGCATAGGCGCAATGCTAGAAATCGTCCATCGCAACCGCAAGCGGAGGATGGATGACATGCCGGACAAATCACAGTCGAACAACGGAATTGCAGGCCTTTGGCTCGGAACTGGGGCCTCTCTCCTCATCATCGCGCTGGTTTTCCACGGTCCGCCGGACCCCGATCTGTCGGTTCAGATGCACCATGTTGCCGAGGGCCATACACGCTGGGCGCTGGTGCACTGGACGGCGGCGGTAGCGCTTTTCCTGATGTCCGGTGCGGGTTTTCTGAACTTGATTGACCAGAATACTGGTGGGTCCTCCACGGGTCTCCGCAGCGCTTGGCTGGTCCTCGCACTTGGCGCACTTTTGACGGTCTCGACCGCGGTTTCCGAAGCTGCCGTTGTTTCGGCTGCCGCAAAGGCAGGAGACATGGCTGCCTTTCACTCCTGGTGGGAATTTGCCGGCGGCATGGGAAATGGTTTCTTCGCCCTTGCACTCGCAACTGCCCTCATTGCGTTGGCGGAAGCGCGCAGCGATGCCGGCAGGATGCCCGTATGGTCCTGCACCGCGGGCACGATCTTTGGCGTCCTGTCGGCTCTTGGCTGGAGTCTCGGCGAGCATTTCGGCATCGGGATTGGCGGTCCGATTTGGCTCATCTCAACCCTCCTGATGTGCGCCTGGCTCGCCTGGTATGGGTTCGCAGCCCTGCGCCCGGCACGCAGCCCGAACTCGCCAAAGACTGCATGAACCCGAACGCCAGAAGAAGAGGAGACCAGACATGACACTTCAAATCGCCCAAATCGAAACCACCATTCATGACATCAGCGATTTCTTTACCGACTGGGTCGGTGGCCGTTGTCCAGGCGATGTCGACACGTTCAAGCGCAACGCTCTCGATCGACTTGCCGATGAGCTCGTCGCCATCATGCCTGGTGGACGGTCCTTCGGGAAAAAAGACTTCGAGGGCTACATGAAAAGCATCTACGGCTCAAACCCGGATTTTCGAATCAAGATCCGTGACATCCGATTGAACTACCAATCTGGCGATCTTGCGGTGGTGAACTACCACGAGTGGCAACGCAACGCGAAGGATTCGGATGAGCCGAACAACGGGCGGGTCACGACGATGGTGATTAGGGACCAGGGAAGGGGCATAGCCCCAGAAATTCTCCAGGTCCACGAAACCTGGCTCCCTAAGGATGTCGTTGCGTCGGGCGATTTCGATTTTTAGGCTCAAGCTACGCGTTCTCTGGCGCGACGGGCCACTAGGAGAAGCTAGGGCGTAATCGTCACCTATTGAATCAAGCGCCGACCGGCCCTCATCAAGCCACGCTTGCAAGCTTGCGCGAGCCAAGTGCGGAAGCATGGCCGGATGAGGGCCTCTTCGCTGCAATTTCATCTTGTGCCTCGTGAGCGCGCGACAGCGGCAAGGCAAGTGAGTTCAAACATCAGGTTTGCCGCATTTATGCAGGTTATACCTGTGGGATCAAGCGAGGGAACAACCTCGCAAATGTCACCTCCAACCATATTCAGCCCGGTTAAAGCCCGAAGCATCATTTGCGCATCGCGCATGGAAATGCCGCCAGGTTCCGGCACGCCGGTTCCAGGTGCGTCCCTGGGATCGAGGCCATCGATATCAATCGTAATATAGGTGGGCACATCACCGACAACACGGCGAATTTCCTCAATCACTGCGGCGCGGCCCATGTCTTCAAATTCATCCATCGTGATCATGCGGATGCCGGCCTTGTAGCCATAATTGATGTCGTCATCGCCATAACGTGTGCCGCGCAGGCCGATCTGAAGCATGCGCTTTGGATCAAGCAGGCCTTCTTCGATGGCGCGCCGCGCAAATGTTGCGTGGTTGCACTTCGTTCCCATAAACTCATCAAAGGTATCGGTATGTGAATCGATCTGGATCAATCCGAGAGGGCGCGCCTTGCCGATAGCACGCAGGATTGGAAGCGGCACGGTGTGATCGCCGCCAACCGAAATCGGCAACGCGGCGATAGCGTGAATCCGTTCATAGAAAGCCTGAATAAGTTCAACGCTGCGTTCAACGCTTAAGGGATGGGTCGGCGCATCGCCAACATCAGCGATGTTGCAGAGGCGGTAGGGCGCCACCTTGGTTGTCGGATTGACCTGCCGGATTAACCGCGATGCCTCGCGTACCGCAGACGGGCCCTGGCGGGCACCGGAACGATAGGTTGCTCCAAGATCAAGCGGAACGCCGACAAGGGCTATGTCGAGTGGTTTGGCAATTTCAGCCCGCGCCACCCGCATGAAGCTGGCAATTTCTGCATAACGGGGAATCCTGGATGAGTCCGTTGGTTCAAACGCTGCGGCTGGAGCCATGGTTTTAAAATCCCTTTTTGACGGACGATATGGGAGGTTATTGCATTGATGGTCCTTCGTCGAGATGGCGGCCGGAGATTGACTCGCTTGCGGTTTGCACGGACATTGGGATTTATGACGGTCCACACCTTCGCGCCAACCCGTTTCTACAATTCGCTCGGAAGCCATGAGCCGGCGCTGATTATAGGCGACGGCGACACGGTCGTGACCGAAACGCTCGATGCCCATGGCTTTGACCGCGCGGGCGGCAAGCGCGGCGATGGGCCCAATCCCATGACCGGGCCATTTTATGTGTCTGGCGCCATGCCCGGAGATGCGCTGCTCATCCAAATCGAGAGGATCACAATGACCCGGGCCACCGGCTGGACCTTTCAGGTTCTCAGTCCGAACGTGGTGAACCCCGGCGCCGCAGCGCGTTTTCCCGAGCGGCGGGTGACGGACTGGATCATCGAAACGGGCACGGGGCGGGCTCGCCTCACGAACCCGCCGGCTACCTTGCGTGACTGGTCTGTAGCGCTGGAACCCATGATTGGCTGCTTCGGCGTGGCCCCGGCAGTGGGCCAAGCGATCTCAACGGCGACCAGCGGTCCCTATGGCGGCAATATGGATTATCGTGGCTTCGGTGCGGGTGTTGACGTGATGTTTCCGGTTTCCGTAGGCGGCGGGTTGTTCTTTCTCGGCGATGTTCACGCAGCCCAGAGCGATGGTGAAATCGTCGGCACCGGCATCGAGACCGCAGCCGAGATTCAATTCACGGTGCAGGTAGTGAAGACGAAGCAGATTGGCTGGCCGCGCGGCTCGAACTCCAATGAGATCTTCACCATCGGCAACGCGCGGCCCCTTGACCAGGCCCTGCAGCACGCCACCACCGAAATGCTGGATTGGCTTATGCAGGACTATGGCCTCGATGAAGTTGCGGCAAGCCACGTTATGGGGCAGGCGGTGCGCTACGACATAGCCAATGTCTTCAACCCGGCCTATTCAGTGGTCTGCCGGATCGGGAGCAAGTGGCTGACCGGCCTGAGGCGGGACTAAGCAGCGGCCGCGAATTGCAAAACGGAAGTGAAAACTGCCTTTATTCGGCGGCGGGCTGGGTCAGGTTTTCGGCGATGGTGACGGGTGCCGAAGCGCCATTTTGCTGCAGAAACAGGCCGACGGTGACGGACCCGGCAATCATTGTCAGCACAATGAAGGCAAATCCGATGTTGCGGAGAAAGCCAATGTCGGCGGTTTCATTCTGCGTGGATTGTAAAAGCATGGTGTTCCCTCTGGTCTGTGTTGCCTTGTTGACTGAGGATTACCCCACCCTCCCTGTACGCAACTTGAAGCCCGCATTCATCAGCCGTTCATAATCGGGCCACCACCCAGGGGGCTGCGGTTGCCGCTGTGTTCTTTCAGGCAGCTCTAGGGGCTGATCATCTTTCCATGCAGCGATGGCCTCCACTTTCCTCGCCCCTTGGGGGAGAGGAAGGGGCCCAACACGCAAGTGTTGGGAAGGTGAGGGGGAGCAGGTCGCGCAATTGAATCACCTGATCCCCCTCATCCTCCCAAGCTTTGCTTGGGCCCCGCCTTCTCCCCGCCGGGGAGAAGGAAAATAGGGGAATTTCGATTCAAACGAAGTTGATCATGCACTAGCCGCACTGAAGGTTGTGGGTATAAGGTTGGATTGTATCCAGGAGCGAGCAACCGGGAGGTTCCAATGCCGCTGGGGAGATTTCTGAAAATACTTCTTAGCGGGCTGTTTGCCCTTGCCATCGTGTTCGTTGTTGCAGTGCAATATTCAGGTATTCAAGCTGCCAGCGATATCCAAAACTTTGCGGGCTACGAGCAGATCGCCAAGGAATACCTTAACTACGCGTGCGCCTTGGTGATGCGCACCACCGAATGGCTCCGCGGCTTGAGCCGCGATGACTGGCTGACCTCAGCCATTGTTCTTATGGCAGTTTTCACGGCTGGCCTTTGGCGTTCCACGTCCAAACTTTGGAAGGCCAGTGAAACTCAAATCAGGCTTGCAAGAGATGCCTTCAGCGCAACCCACCGGCCCCGCCTTGTGGTGAGGCGCATGGGAGTCGAGTTGGTCACGGACACCCCGATCACGGTGGAATTCACCATCGTCAACACAGGCGAGGAAAAGGTCACGAGCTGCAACTGGAATACAGTAATTATGCTGCTGAATGTTGCCGGAGGGGTCCACGGACAGCTGCATTATGAAACCGATACGGCGGATTTCCATGATGGCCCCCTGAGCGTGGGCGAGGGGATGAAAAAGAGAATCCAGGACAAAACCAGCTTGGCGCCCAGCGACTTAGCGGACATTGAGAAGAAAAAGGTCGTTTTGCATGTTGTTGGCCACGTTGCCTACACCGACAGGGCCGGGATTACACGCCAGACCGGGTTCTTCCGCTATTACGACGCGGATAAGCGCCGTTTCCGCGTGATTGACGACCCCGAATACGAATACCAGGACTAGCGCGTGATCAACCTCGTTTGAATCGAAATTCCCCTCTTTTCCTTCTCCCCAGCGGGGAGAAGGCGGGGCCCAAGCAAAGCTTGGGAGGATGAGGGGGATCAGGTGATACAATTGCATGACCTGCTCCCCCTCACCTTCCCAACACTTGCGTGTTGGGCCCCTTCCTCTCCCCCAAGGGGCGAGGAAAAATAGAGGCCATCGCTGCATATAAAGATGATCAGACTCTAGATCTGCGGCCCCAGCCGTGCACCATAATACTCGGCCAATCCCCTCACGCCGGCGGAATAAACGGCTGCTGGATTGTTTGAAACACCGGCATGCGCCTCAAGCCACACTGCGTGGGCGGCTATATCGGCGCGCACTCCCGTTCAAGTCAGGTTTTCAGTCACTAGTGTTCTGTAATTAACATTTGCATCCGAGTCTGGAATTGTGATTCAGTTTTGGCATGACGCACGCACAAATTCGGATTGTTCTGGAGCGGAAGGCCCGCGCTGCACTGAACGGACTGCTCTGCGATGGCAATACGCCTCAGAAGATCGTCAAGCGCGCACGGATCGTTCTGATGAACGCGGATGGGTTTGGAGTCTCGGCGATCATGCGCGAGGTCGGAGTTTCGAAGACCACG
>CAZAMS010000207.1:0-3599 GCA_964486305.1 uncultured Aestuariivirga sp. | reverse complement strand
GGCGGTTACATCAACCTTGAGCTCCACATTTTCTCCCAGCGTGCGCGAGATCAGGGCCTGCATCCCTGAAACCAGGTCATTGATTTTGACTTCTTGCGGCTCAAGGTCCTGCTTGCGGGCAAAGGCAAGCAACTGGCGGGTAAGGTCAGAACCTTTGCGCGCCGCATCAAGGGCCTCATTGGCGCGCTTTACAGCCTTTTCATCGCCATCAAGCTTTCCCTCGAGCAATTGCAGATTGCCCATGATAATGGTCAAGAGATTATTGAAGTCATGGGCAAGGCCGCCCGTCAATTGCCCGATGGCCTCCATCTTTTGCGCCTGATGGAGACGCTGCATCGTAAGCTTGCGGTCCGTGACATCAACAATCTGGACAACAAGCTGCTCAATTTCCGCCGTCTCGCTTTTGACCATCGAGACACTGGTGGAACCATGGGCAACGCCACCCGAACCCGTCATGTAGCGCAGGTCCTGCTTCAGCGAGGGAATTTCGCCGGCCAGGAGCTGGCGCATGCCGTTCAAAAACTGGCCGCGATCATCGCGATGCAGGGTTTCATCAAAAGTCAGCGCCGACTTGTCAATATCCTGCCTTCCAAGAAAAATGCCAAATGCCGCGTTCGACAATTCAATTTGTCCCGTTGGCGAGACAAGCGCCATGCCATGGGCTGCCGCGGAAAACGCACCCCGGAAACGCTGATCGCTCCGCGCTGAAGCAATCTCGGCAATCTTCTGGTCAGTTACATCATGCAACAGGCATATTGAACGCTCGATGCGGCCCTTGTCGCCGCGATAGGCATTCATCGACAGCATGACCGTGGCGAGTGTTCCATCCTTGCGGTGGACAAACATTTCTTCGCCCCGGCACAGGCCGGACTGCAGATACTTCGGGTAAATCATGGTGATCAGGTGTGAGCGAGACTGCGGCGTCAGAAGCTCATTGAAGGATTTTCCGATGATATCGGAAGGCATGTAACCAAGCGTCTTGCACCACTGGCGATTGACCGAGTTCAAACGGCCAGAACCATCCATGGCATGCAGCATAAAAGGGAAATTAAACAGCAACTGCTCGTAAACCCCGCCATTCTGGTCCGGAAAGAATGGTGCGAGGGAGTCCACCTGAACCTCGTCCCGCTCGATTTTCCAGCTTGGTCCTTTGGGTCCAAGTTCGTCCCAACCCGGGAATGCAGGAACCTGAGCGGCAGATTTGACAACGACGTTCATTGGGGAAATTCTCTCTAAAAGCCTTCCCAAGAGTATCAACTTTGCAGTTAACACGGCCTTTCTGAATCCATTTCAATTCCGGCCTGGGCAGTTACCCGCCGACAACAGTTGAACTATGGTTAATGAAAGGTTTACGCCTTGCTGCAGCCTATGCCGGTGAAGGCCGCCCAATGGCTTCTGCCGTAATCTCGGCTTTCAACAGGCCGTTGTCATCGACGGCATCGGGCAGAAAGTATTTCTTAGTATCCACGCTTATTTTCGGCAGGATTGCGCCAACGGCAAGGGCCATAGTCTCCGCCTGCTCATGGGCTGCTCCCGCTGCAAAGGACAGCGCCTCCACGCCGGAACTGAAAATCCGTGTGCCATGGCCGCCATGAACACGAAACGCCCCATTGCCATCGCCTTCGATTGTCACGGTAACTCTTAACCCGACAAGGCCCGCTGCTGCACCAATCGCATTGGCAACTTCACACCACTCGGCAAAGACAACCTCACATTCCAGACGTTTTGCAACCTCCGTGTAATAGATCCGCGCCGGGCCGCCAACTGCAACAATGGGAATGGTTGGAGAAATTTTTATCGCCGCCAAGCCCTTCTTGGTCGCACCTGCGACAACACTGTCAATCAAGGCGTTGTTCTCAACGGACATGCCAAGGGCCGAAGTCAATATGGCCCGTGCCGATAGGCGAACCGTCTCACTCCATACATCCTTGCAAAAAACTTCGACACGCTCAGGCGTGCCAGCCCTCATATCCCGGAACCGCACCGCCAATTGCGCAGCCATGACTGCGGCAGGCTTTGACCAGTTCGCCTGCATGTCAAGCACATGGGCGGAATCGGAAGGGGTAAACCCGCAGAGCTGCACCAGTCCTTTTTTGCGCAGGGATGACAAGGCCCGCTGTGCACCGGAGGAGATTGCAATTTTTCGAAGCGGCTTGGGCCGGTCCGTAACAAGGGCAAGAAATTCAATCTCCCGCACTGAGAGGCCGCTGTGATCGTGGGGACCGGACTTCCCAAAAGGGGCCACCACAAATCGCCCATGCTGCGATCCGCCCTCAGTATCTGAAAGGTCTCCTTCAAGCATCGCCAGGACTTCCGGATAGCGCTGCCCAATCAATGAAATCGGCACAATGCGCTGGGGTCCAATCTGCATAGAGCCATCCATCTGCAAATGCACTTCGCTGTCACCACCAAGGCCAATTGTCGTCACATCGATGGCCTTCACCATGGTGCGCCAGCCACCGATCTCGGCTCCCTCTTCCGCAACGCGCGGTCGCCCGGCCTGCAGAATTCCGATATCCGTTGTGGTGCCACCGATGTCAGACATGATGAAATCGTTAAGGCCCGAAAGCCATTTTGCCCCGACGAGGCTTGCCGCAGGTCCAGACAGCACCGTTTCAATCGGTTTGAGCGCCACGTTTTCAGCCCGCGCCAGTGTGCCATCACCCTTGACCACCATCAGCGGACAGGTGATGTGCAATTCGCCCATGGCAAGCCGGACCGCATCGATCAGCGTGGATATCCGCGAAATCAGGCGGGCATTTAATACGGCAGTAAGCGCCCGGCGCGGCGCATCCAGGGATGATGTAAGCTCCGTTGACAGCGTTACCGGCTTGCCAGTCACTCTCATTATAATGTCACGGGCAGCCTTCTCATGTTCCGGGTTTCTCACCGCAAAGGCCGAGGCCACAGCAAACGCCGAAACCTCGCCTTTCAACAGCCCCGCTTCCCGTTCCAGTGCCGCCACATCCAGGGGAACACTTGCCTCGCCGCTATGGTCATGGCCACCCGCAATCATTCTGAGCGGCACATTGGGAAATGCCTTCGCGATGCCGGTTCTCCTGGCCATGTGGCTGTCAAAGCCAATGAGAAAGACCCCCACCGGACTGCCGTGCCCCTCCACAACTGCATTAGTAGCGAGCGTGGTTGAAACTGAAATCAGGCCAATTGCCGAAGACTTTGCCCCGGCGGGCAAGGACTGCATCACCGTTGTGAGGGCTTCCTTCACCCCGATCGAAAGGTCACCTTTGGTTGTGATGGCCTTCGCCCGGGCCAGAATCTTATGTGAACCATGCTCGATGATGACAGCGTCCGTATAGGTGCCACCTGTATCAATACCGATAAAAAAGCTCTTAGGGAACGTCATTGCCTGATCTTTGTCCTTCATTTGGTCACTGCTTTTACTGCATGCAACCAACATGTCCACCGCAGAGCAACATGCATAACTTTCCTTCTCCCATGGCTACGGGATGCACACATCTCTTCGATTCTTTTCAGTGGGTTACCGGAAATGACTGGAAAAAATGCTGTTGTTCGCGTACCAGCACCCTCTAAATTCCGTTTGCTGTTGAAAGCTAAGCCATTGGTCCAGCAACGGTTAT
>CAZAMS010000206.1:0-8405 GCA_964486305.1 uncultured Aestuariivirga sp. | reverse complement strand
GGCTCGCCCAGCTCCTGGTTGAGAATCACTTCGATGAAGGTTGTGATTCCCGCAGCCTGGTCGTCCGCCGCCCTCTTCAGGGCCGCCGTTGTTTCGCTTTGGGTGCGAACCGTCACACCCTTGAACCCACAGGCTTCCGCTATCTTTGCGTAACTGAGTTTCGGATCAAGCTCGGTGCCCACGAAGTTGTTGTCATACCAGAGGATGGAATTGCGCTTTTCCGCGCCCCATTGATAGTTGCGGAAAATCACCATGGTGATTGCGGGCCACTGGTCGCGGCAAATGGATGTCATTTCATTCATCGAAATGCCGAAGGCGCCATCGCCTGCAAAGCCGAATACCGGAATTTCAGGCTTGCCAATTTTCGCTCCGATGATGGAGGGAAACCCGTAGCCGCAGGGGCCGAACAGGCCCGGAGCCAGATATTTGCGCCCCTCTTCAAAGGTCGGATAGGCATTGCCAATGGCGCAATTATTGCCGATGTCTGAAGAGATCGTGGCATTTGCAGGCAGGCCTGCCTGAATGGCGCGCCAGGCTTGGCGGGGTGACATGCGCTCCTTGTCGCGAACCCGCGCATCGGCATTCCACGTCGTGCCTGGATCATCATCCTCATGGTCCATGGAGGAGAGCTTTTGCAGCCATGCGGACTTGGTCTGGTGAATGGTTGCCTTGCGGTCGGCGCGTCCAGCTTCACCTGCCCTGGGCGAAAGGCTTGCCAAAATCTGCTGGGCAACCTGCTTGGCATCCCCGCAAATGCCAACCGTGACTTTCTTGGTCAGGCCAATACGGTCCGCATTGATGTCCACCTGAATGATCTTGGCGTTCTTGGGCCAGTAATCAATGCCATAGCCCGGCAGCGTCGAAAACGGATTGAGGCGGGTGCCAAGTGCCAGGACAACGTCAGCCTTGGAAATCAATTCCATCGCGGCCTTTGAACCATTATAGCCGAGCGGGCCAACCGACAGGTAATGGCTGCCGGGAAACGCATCATTGTGCTGGTAGCCGCAGCACACCGCCGCATCCAGCCGTTCGGCCAGCTTGATTGAATCCTTGATTGCACCGCCGGTCACCACGCCTGCGCCATTCACGATGACCGGGAACTTGGCGTCCGAGAGAAGCGCGGCAGCTTGCGCAATCGCTTGCCTGCCACCCGACGCGCGTTCGAAGCGCACGATCTGCGGCAACTCGATATCGACAACATGGGTCCAGTAATCGCGGGGCACATTGATCTGGGCGGGCGCGCATCCGCGCCACGCCTTTTCGATCACCCGGTTCAAAACTTCGGCAACGCGCGAGGGATCGCGCACTTCCTCCTGATAGCAGACCATATCCTGGAACAGCGCCATCTGCGGCACTTCCTGGAAACCGCCTTGGCCCATCGTCCTGTTGGCCGCCTGCGGGGTGACCAGAAGCATGGGTGTGTGGTTCCAATAGGCCGTCTTCACCGCGGTCACAAAGCCGGTCACGCCCGGGCCATTTTGCGCAATCGCCATGCCCATTTTGCCGGTGACGCGGGAATAACCATCGCAGATCAGCCCGGCATTGGTTTCATGCGCGCAATCCCAGAATGTAATGCCCGCCTTCGGAAACAGGTCGGACACCGGCATCATCGCCGATCCGATAATGCCAAAGGCGTGTTCAATCCCGTGCATTTGCAGGACTTTTACAAATGCTTCCTCAGTGGTCATTTTCATGGGCAAAATTCCTTTCAGGGCAGGGCGCTCTTCTAGCAGGAATCTGGCACCATGACAGGTCCAGAAAACGGCGGTTTCAGGTCCAGAGCGAGCGCAGGCCGAAAAAGGCCGTGTCTTTCACCCGGCGTGCCACACCTTGAAAGGCAGAGTTCCGCGTGTCGGTGCAATAGGTCATGCTTCACACGGCCCGCCGTTCGCCCTCGTTGATAGGGGTGACCTTGTGCCTGACCTTCGCACCCTCAAAGATGATCAGCCGGTTGGGTGCCGTTGCCACTTCCACATCGCGCCCGCCCTGCCTGGCCAGCAGGCGGGCTGCCGAAAGGCCGCCACTGCGGCCCCGGTTCACCACCGGAATGAGCACGGTGAAATGGCGGCCGCGATAAAAATTGTGGTCATAGTGCCAGTTGATGTGGTCACCAGGTTTTTCATAAAAAAGCACCGAGCAGGAACTCTCGTCATGCAATGGCGTGGGCTCTACCTGCACACCGACGATTCGCGAAACAAGTCGGCGCATGGCGGCAGAGTGATAATGGCTCACAAGAATAGGGGCCTTTTGACGGAGCATGGAATAGGCCACCGTGCCGCCCTTCTTGTGGGTTGGCAAATAGCTGCGCTCGGTTTCGATGAGCGCGGCCACTTCTTCAGCCACTTGCGCGAAGAGATCAGCCACCAGCACATCATCTCTTGTGGCAAGTTTCCCTTCGAAGGAATGAGTTTCATACGAGTCGCTTGTCGTGACAAACATATGTCAGCGGATAGATCAGAACTTTAAACGTTCGATGACGGGTTTGCCCGTTGCCTCAGTAAACCCTCACGGCCCTGCGGCTCATGGAAAAGCCGTGGGTCCCCCGCGTGCAGGTAAGTCCAGTGGTGGAGGAGATGCAGCTGAACGGTCCTTCCGACCAGACTTCGCCATACTCGAATATGTTGTCACCACCGCAGCAGGAAGGATCGCCTACATTGGTGATGCGTTCGGCCTTGCCCGAATCTCCCATCATCACGCGCACATAGGATGGCTCAACCCGGTCGCAGGAAAGCTCCGCGCCACCGTCGGACGTTTTGTAAACATCCGTGCCGCCTGCGGGCACGTAGAAGCATCCCACATTGTTGGAAGGCATGGTGAATTCAGTAAAGCCCTGATCATTTGGCTCAAATTCAACGGCCAGGGCAGGGGCAGCGAGTGCAAAAATGGCGATGGCCGATGCAGCAAGACGGATCATGGCAGGCATCCTTTCAAAGCATTGAACTTGGACCTGGTCTAAATGAACGCGGATGAACGTCGCTTGAACGCCAACCTCGCCCCCCTTGAAAAATGGGGGAGAGGTGTCGCGGCGCTTGCGCCGTGACGGAGAGGGGGTCTTGGCAGTAGAGTCTCCGGCCAGCACCCCCTCTCTGTCTGCTGCGCAGACATCCCTCCCCCAACTGTGTTGGAGGGAGAGATTAAACGCACGTCCTACTTCAGCTCAATCTCGATGAAGGCATAGTCCGTGTCATTGGCATTGATCACGTCATGCTCAACACCCTCGTTGCGGAAATAGGGCACGCCTTTTTTCATCTCGCCAAAGCTGGTGCCGGTCTTCGTCTCGAGCTTCACTTTCCCGTCCATCAGCGGAACTATCACATAGTCATGCCCGTGCCGGTGCCAGCCCGTATTGGCCCCCGGCGCAAAGCGGTATTCGGTGACAATCACCTTGTCATTGTCGATATGCACGATGGCTTTGGCGCTTCCGGTCATGGGCTCTCCTGGGTTTTCGTCCCATGTAGAGGGGGAACTAGCTATTCCTGCAAGTATGTTATATTATAACAGTATGACATTTCTTGACCCCCACCATAACCACGCCCACTGCACTGCCGATTTGATTGCCAGGGCCGAAAGCACCTGCGAGCGGCGTGGCAGCAAATTAACCGGCCAGCGTCGCGAAATTCTGAACTCTGTGGCCCAAAGCCATTCTGCCGTTGGCGCCTATGACATTATCGAGCGAATGGCCGAGCATGGCCCCCGCCCGGCACCGATCACGGTTTATAGGGCCCTGGATTTTCTCCTCGCCCACGGCCTCGTCCACAAGATCGAAAGCCGCAATGCCTTCGTGGCCTGTTCCCATTCCCATGAAGGACAGCCTGCGGCACTTCTGATTTGCGAGACCTGCGGCACCGTGGCGGAACTCGATGCGCCCGAAATCTTTGAACGCGTAGCTCAGAAGGCGAAAGCGCAGAAGTTTTCACCTGCTCACACTGTGATTGAAATGTCGGGCACCTGTGGGTCCTGCGCGAGGGTCGGCTGACATGCTGAAAGCCAATGACGCGTTGTTGAGTGCCCGCGATGTGACACTCAATCTCAACGGCCGCATGATTCTTGACCACGTCAATCTGGATGTGCGACGGGGTGAAATCGTCACCGTGATCGGCCCCAATGGCGCTGGCAAATCAACCCTGGTGCGTGTGATGCTGGGCCTCCGCCCTTTGACCTCTGGGCGCGTCGTACGGCTGGCCAATTTGAACGTGGGTTATGTGCCGCAGCAATTTCCGCAAACCGCCAATGTGCCGATGGATGTGAAACGGCTCCTGTCGCTTACTTTGAAACCAAGCGACAAGGACATTGATCGCGCCCTAGAGGAAGTTGGAATTGCCTATTTGAAAGAGGCGCGGGTTGCCTCTCTCTCGGGTGGCGAGTTACAGCGTGCACTGTTAGCACGAGCGCTGTTGCGCAAGCCCGATCTGTTGGTTCTCGATGAACCTGTCCAGTCCGTGGATTTCATTGGTGAAATGAAACTTTACGAATTGATTTCCGGAATTCGCAAAACCCATGGCTGCGGCATTCTCATGGTGAGCCATGACCTGCACATGGTAATGGCTGAAAGCGACCACGTCGTCTGTCTCAATGGTCATGTCTGCTGTGAGGGCGGGCCTGAAAATGTGCAGCAGGACCCTGAATTTGCCAAGCTTTTCGGCCCCAAGGCCGCGCGCATGATCGCGGCCTATGCGCATCACCACGATCATGACCATGAACCCCATGACCACCATCACCATGACCACAAGCATTGAGATGAACCGCCCCCACTTCCGTCATTCCAGCGAAAGCCAGAATCCCATTAACGCCAAAAAGATTCCGGCTTTCGCCGTCCATACATGACGACGAGTGGAAATTACCTATGATCTCCATCCTCGCTGAACCCTTCTTCCAGCGCGCGCTTCTTGCAGGCATTGCCGTTGCCCTTGTCTCCGGCCCCGTTGGCTGTTTCATCGTGTGGCGGCGCATGGCTTACTTTGGGGAATCCCTGGCGCACTCCGGCTTGCTGGGCGTGGGGTTAGGCTTGCTTTTCAGTTTTAACGTGACACTTGGCGCCGTCGCCACAGCCATTGTGTTCGCTCTGCTTCTCCTTGCCTTGCGCCGCCAGCAAGGCCTGGCCACCGATACGCTGCTTGGCATCCTGTCCTATACATCCTTGGCCCTGGGTTTGATCGTGGTTGGACTCGCCACAGGGGCCGCCACCGATCACATGGATATTCTTTTTGGCGATGTGCTGACGGTTTCGACCTATGATGTTTTCGCCGTGTGGATTGGTGCCGGTATCGTGCTCGCGAGCCTGGCTTTGTTGTGGCGCGATTTAATCGCAAGCTCCGTACACGAAGAATTGGCCCGCGCCGAAGGCGTAAAGGTTGAGCGGGTGGAACTTGGCTTTATTTTGCTCATTGCCATGATGACGGCGATTGCCATGAAAATTGTGGGCCTTCTGCTCATCACGGCCCTCATGGTTATCCCCGCTGCTGCCGCGCGGCGCCTGGCCACGACGCCCGAGCACATGGCCTTCATCGCAGCAACAATTGCCGGACTTTCCGTAGTCAGCGGTTTGCTTGCTTCCGCCTTCATTGGCGGCGCCTCTGGCCCTTGCGTTGTTTTGGCGGCGAGCTCTTTCTTCGCCTTGACGTTGATGGTTCCACAGGCCAGTTAGAGGCTGAGGAGTAAATATGTCCTATTCGGCCATCGAAATCCGGCGAAAATCCCTTGGCGTCATGGTGGGCCATGTGCAGGTGGGCGGTGGCGCGCCCATTGTTGTGCAGTCCATGACCAATACGGATACGGCCGATGTTGACGGAACGGCACGCCAAGCCGCCGACCTCGCAAAGGCCGGTTCAGAACTCGTGCGCATTACCGTGGACCGGGACGAGTCGGCCAAGGCCGTGCCCCATATCCGTGACCGGCTGGACCAGATGGGCGTGTCCGTGCCGCTCGTTGGCGACTTCCATTACAACGGCCACACACTGCTTAATGATCATCCGGCCTGCGCTGAAGCACTTGCCAAATATCGCATCAATCCCGGCAATGTCGGCTTCAAGGAGAAGAAGGATCGCAACTTCTCAAGCATGATTGAAACCGCACTGAAGTTCCGTCGGCCAGTACGCATCGGGGTGAACTGGGGTTCGCTCGATCAGGCGCTTTTGACCGGACTGATGGATGAAAACCACCGTTCTCCAAACCCGATAGAAGCGCGCGAAGTCATGCACGAAGCCGTGGTGCAGTCCGGCATCCTGTCAGCCGCACGCGCCGAAGAATTGGGCATGGCATCAAATCAGATCGTGATCTCGGCCAAATGCTCTGAAGTGCAAGACCTAATCGCCGTGTACCGCCTTCTCGCCAAACGCAGCCAGCATGCATTGCATCTCGGCCTCACCGAAGCGGGGATGGGCTCCAAAGGCATCGTGGCGTCAACGGCAGCCCTTGGTGTTTTGTTGCAGGAAGGCATTGGCGATACCATCCGCATTTCCTTGACCCCCGAACCCGGTGGCGACCGCACCCGTGAAGTGATCGTGGCCCAGGAAATTTTGCAAACGATGGGGCTTCGCGCCTTTGCCCCCATGGTCATCGCCTGTCCCGGCTGTGGCCGCACCACCTCAACCGTGTTCCAGGAACTGGCGCAGGATATTCAATTCTACGTGCGCGGCCGCATGGAGGATTGGCGCAAGGCCTATCCCGGTTTTGAAAACCTGTCGCTCGCCGTCATGGGCTGCATCGTGAACGGCCCCGGTGAATCCAAACACGCCGACATTGGAATCTCGTTGCCGGGCACCGGCGAATTGCCAACGGCCCCGGTCTATGTCGATGGCAAGAAAGTTGCGACTCTCAAGGGCGCAAACATCTCGCAGCAGTTCAAGGATATTGTTGAAACTTACGTCAAGAACCGCTGGGGTTGAAAGTCAATTCTTCCGCGAGATGATGAAGCGGGCAGTGGCGCGCAATGTATCGGCGGCACTTCCATAAGGCGCAAGTGCCGCAATTGCAGATCCCGCCAATTCTTGCGCTTTCAGTTGCGCGGCATCACGTCCAATAAGGGATGCAATCGTCGCTTTGCCTTTGCCACTATCCTTTTGCGTAGCCTTGCCCAGTTCTGCAGGCGTTGACCCCAGATCGAGAAGATCATCGGTGATTTGAAAAGCAAGGCCGATATCATCGGCGTAGCCGCGAAGGGGAGATCGGTCAGCACCAGCCATGATGGCTCCGGCTTCGCAGGCAAAGCGGAAGAGGGCGCCTGTCTTGTGGCTTTGGATGAGCATTATATGCTCAAGGGCGGAAGACGATTCTTTCTCAGCCTCAATATCAAGCATCTGGCCGCCCGCCATGCCATTCATGCCGGAAGCCTTTGCCAATTCCAAAACAAGAGTGCTGCGAACGCTTGCATCTTCGTGAGTTTTGTCATCAGCCAATATTTCAAAGGCGAAGGTCAGCAAAGAATCGCCTGTCAATATCGCCGTGGCCTCATCAAATTTTTTGTGCGCCGTGGGTTTACCACGCCGCAGGTCATCATTGTCCATGGCCGGCAAATCATCATGGACGAGAGAATAGCAATGCACGCATTCGAGCGCAGCACCTACACGTAAAGCTTGGGCCAGCGGCACATCGAAAAGGTGCGCGGACTCAAGCACCAGAAAGGGCCGCAGGCGTTTTCCGGCCCCCAACGCGGCATAGCGCATGGCACTCAACAAACGCGGTGAGGCGCTGTGGGAAAGCAATTGCTTAAGCATCGCCTCCGTAGCCAAAGCTGCGTCCTGCAAAGCTGCCTCAAATTGGATTTCGGGTGTTGACGTCAAGGCCTGACCTGTGTGTTAAGACCCCTGTGTACTGTTATGACCATTGAAACTCAATCAGGCTTGGTGGGATCCTCCAGGCGTTATCTCGACGGGCTGAAACCGTGGCAGAGGCGGCTGGTCTATGGTCTGGCATTTGTTATCGCCTGGCCCATTGTCATGACGCTGTTTTACACCGCTGTCCCACCACCTTTTTCGAACCTGATGATTCTCCGTCTTTTCAACGGCAATGGCATCCACAAGGATTGGGAGGGCCTCAGCCAGATGTCGCCACATCTCGCCAATGCCGTCATAAGCTCGGAGGACGCCCGCTTTTGTGAGCATAACGGGGTGGATTGGGTGGAATTTCAAGGCGTTGTGGACGACGTGTTTGATGATGACGAGGGCCCGATCCGTGGCGCCAGCACAATTTCAATGCAAACAGCCAAGAACCTGTTTCTCTGGGATGGCCGCAGTTTCATCAGAAAAGGACTTGAAATTCCAATGGCTTACTGGATGGATTCGGTCCTGTCCAAACGCCGCATGATCGAAATTTACTTGAACATCGTGGAATGGGCTCCGGGCGTCTATGGTGCCGAGGCCGCCTCCCAGTTCCATTTCAGGAAACCAGCTTCAAAGCTCTCAAAGCGT